>USIG01000041.1 GCA_900554685.1 uncultured Cryptobacterium sp. | reverse complement strand
GTTGTACATGGCTAAAAACCATGCTAACAACGACAAGAAAAAGCAAAACGTCTTACGAGAGCCCACTGCTCAAGAGTTATCAGAGTTTGCTTATCTGCCTACCAGCATTACCGGTTTAAATGAAAACAAGCCCTACGGTTCTACTTCATATAAATACATGAAGGGATTGTTGATGCAGCGAGTAAGTCCTGCCCGCTACGTTCACAGTCTTTCAGTTGCAAAAACAGCACGTAAGATTGCACGTGCCTATGGATACGATCCCCACATTGCGCGTATGGCTGGTCTGCTTCATGATTGGGACAAAGCTCTTTCGCCTAAGCGTTTGGCAGATCGTGTTGAACACTACCAAATCAAGGTGGATAAAGAGGTCGTCTCGTCTATGCCGTGGGTGTTGCATGGTATGACGGCGGCAGCGGTGTTGGCTGAAGAGGCGCCGCAGTTTGATGAAGAACTCTACTCTGCTATAGCTCACCATACGGTGGGCGCAATCGATATGAGTCCCTTGGACATGATTGTGTTTGTGGCAGATAAGGTAGAACCTACCCACGAGGTGTCTGTGTATAAACATCTCTATAAGCAGATTGGCGATATTACCTTAGATGAGTTATTCTTTGGGGTCCTCAAAGAAAGCATGGCTTATTTAGTACGAAGCGAAAAGCCAATCACGAAAGAATCAGTGCAGGTCTGGAATTGGTATTGTCAGGCTCGCAAGTCAAAGGAGAATAAAGAGTGAGCGAAACAGTGAGCTTTGAACAGGCAAAATCTTCGCGTGAATGTGCTCTTATCGCAGCTCGTGCTGCCGATGAGCGCAAAGCAACCGATATCATGGTTATCAAAGTAGGCGATTTGGTGGATGTGACGGATTACTTCGTTATTGCCACCGGTGCTAACACTCCTCATGTCGAGGCTATTCTGGAAAGCGTTGAGGAAGCTCTTCGTAAGGAAGCGGGCGTAAAGCCGGCATCACGAGAAGAGACGCGTGATCACTCATGGGAGATTTTGGACTACGGTACCTTTGTGGTCGATATATTCCAGCCTGAAGCGCGTGAATACTATCGTCTTGAAACGCTGTGGAACGATGCTCCTATTCTTGATTTGTCAGAAGCAGGTATTGAATATCCGGAATATTCTGAGCGTATCGCTAAATTGGTAGAACACGTCAAGGAAGTTCGCGAATAGGCATAGATACCCCTTGCAAACATCCTTTTTATCTTTAAAGCGCATCCTATGGGGTGCGCTTTAAAATACTGACTGTTTCAATGTGGTATGACTGGGGAAACAGATCAATTGGGGTTGCTTGTACAAGCGCATAGCCAACCTTTTTGAAGCGGGCAATATCGCGTGCCCAGGTGGCAGGATCGCAGCTTACGTAAGCTATTCGCTTGGCTTTTGAGGCGGCAATGCTTTCGGCAACGCCTTTGGCAAGACCAGCGCGCGGCGGATCAACAACCAGGGCATCAAGTTCTCCCAAGCCAGGAAGCTCTCGTGCGCTATCGCCACCAATGACTTCAACATTGGTAATTTGCGCTGCATCAAGATTGCGACGCAAATCACGCACGGAAGAACCTGCGGATTCTACGGCGTATACAAAATTGCATCGTTTGGCGAGAGGCAAGGTAAAGGTGCCTGCTCCGCAGTACAGATCTGCTACCAGGCTTTGTTCATCAAGCTCAAGTCCCTCCAGTACCAGCTCGATCATCTTTTCTGCTTGAGCGGTATTAACCTGAAAGAAGCTTGGCGCACTGATGCGATACAGAAAATCAGCTACTTGTTCGCTCCAACTTCCTTTTCCGAAAAGCGCTTCAACTTTTTTCACCTTGCGTGTTTTTCCGGCATCAGCAATAACGCGCACGATGCTAGAGCAGGGAAGGGCGCTACTAAGGGTGTCAGCTACGATTTTGCGAGGGAAAGCGCTCGGTTTTGTCCAAAGGGCAATTTCTGTTTCTTTGGTACGAACGCTACGGCGAACACCAACGCGAAAGATTCCCAAATCGTTAGTTCCTTGCAGATAAGCAAGAGCTCCTCGCAGGGATCCAGGTGCTTTTTCTATTCCCTTTGCTCCGAGCAAGCACTGTTTAGGGATAGGGGTAAAGGTTCCGCCCTTCTCGTGAAAACCAAGAGCAAACTTTCCTCGTGCATCGTTGCCGACTGAAAATTCCAGCTTGTTGCGATAGCCCACTTCTCGCTTGGAGGGCAGGCAGGGCGCAACGATCTCTTCGGCCTCTTCGCGCGTAAAGCCGCCAATACGGGAGAGCTGATTGACCACATTGGCTCGCTTTGCCTCAAGTTGTGCGGGGTAGGCGATATGCATCCAAGGGCATCCTCCGCATTGGCTTGCATGAGGGCATTGAGGCTTGACGCGATAAGGACTTGCTTCAACTATAGACTGAACGACTCCTTCGGCATAAGAAGACCTCTGGTGAGTAAGGTTTACTTCCACTTCGTCACCAGGAGCAGTTTGAGGTACAAATACCACTTTTCCTTCAGGACTACGACCAACGCCTGCTTGGCCATAGGCTAGAGAATCGATAGTTATGCGAATAGGAGAAGTCATGATATCTTGTATTCCTTTGGTTTTCGTGCAGAAATTTTAACGTTGCCAATCATAACGTATAATATTGTAACTTGAGCCCTCTTAGCTCAGGGGATAGAGCGTCTGCCTCCGGAGCAGAAAGTCGCAGGTTCGAATCCTGTAGAGGGCGCCATTTAAGAAATACCAGTCAGAATCACACAGTATTCTGGCGCTTTAGTAATAGGAGTAAGGGGAAACTATGGCAATGTATATACCCGAATACAAACCCAACGGAAAAGAAATTGCAGTGGTAAAAACTTCCAAGGGTGACATTCGCGTTCAACTTATGGGTGAAGATGCGCCAATTCATGTGGGCAACTTTGTTGAGCTTGCTCAGAAGGGCTTTTATGACAACCTGAAGTTTCATCGCTATGTTCCTAATTTTGTGATTCAGGGTGGCTGCCCTAATACACGCGATCTTGATCCTGAGCAGGTCAAAGCAGCAGAAGGAAATCCTTTTGCAGGGTTAGGTACCGGTGGTCCCGGTTATACAATCCAGGAAGAATACACCACCAATCCAAACAACAAGCATCTTGATGGCACGTTGGCTATGGCTCGTTCTCAGAATCCTAATTCAGCAGGTTCTCAGTTCTACTTCTGCCTTGGCCCTCAGCCTTTCCTCGATTCAGGCTATACTGTGTTCGGTCAAACAATCGAGGGATTAGATGTTATTGGCCAGCTTCGTGTTGGCGATGTGATAGAAACTATCCTTATCGAAAACGCTAACCAGTAAAACAGCTCTGTCTAAGCGGGAGGGTTTTACCGCTTGGAAGTAACGATTCGTTATTGGGATCGTAAGAGAGGAAACGAACCATATATGAACAACGAGATTTTCCAGCAGGCAAGAAGCGCATATGTTTCTAAGCAATATGAAGTAGCACTTGAAAAGTTTACTGAGTGCCTGCAGGACACCTCTGTCTCAAAGGCTCCGGGCGAACTGGGACTTTTGTATCATCAGATCGGTAATTGCCTCGTTAAGCTCAATGACCCCAATGAGGCCATTCATGCGTATTCTCAGGCTCTTATTGATGAATCCTACGATGCGCTGGGATCGGTAAGCTACAACTTAGGTATGGTGTACGCATCTCAGGGTGATTTTGAAGATGCTATTACCAACTTCCAATCTGCCCTCGATGATTCCCGCTATCCTACGCCCTATAAGGCGTATCAGGCTATGGGTAATTCTTTGCTTAAGCTGGGTAAATCAGCTGAAGCAGGTGCAGCATTTCGCTCTGCTGCCCTCGATGAGATGAACCCTGATCCTACCAAGGCTCTTTTAAATTTGGGCGTATGCTTTATGGCGCTCGATCGTCCAATGGATGCTATCGCCTCTTATGAAAGCGCCTTGCAATTCGACATGGCTCCTGAAACGCGCAATAAGCTTTTTGCCAATATGGGTCAGGCTTATGTAGCTGATGGAAAGATGGACAAAGCGGTGCGTGCGTTTGAATCGGCTTTGGCTGATAAAACCTACGTGTTTAACGATGCTGCCAACGTTGATTACCAGCGTGCGGTGGCGGCTGTTGCTTCAGGTGCTACCGGGGAACAAGAACCAGCACCTTCTTTGGTATCCACCCAGACGGATCTCTCCGGTCTTGATGTCCCAGGAGACGGAGTGCCAATTGAAGCGCAACCTCTTTCGCCTTCTGAAATGGGCACCACTCAGATATCAGAAACAAGCATTATGCGCAGCATTGCTGAGGCAGAACAAAATAGCGACTTTTTCGCCACGCAGCAGCCTGATTTTCAGGATTGGACGCAGGGTGTTAAGAAAAAGCATCGTCATCGCGGCTTGAAAATCTTTTTGGTCATCTTGATTTTATTGTGCCTGATTGGCGGCGGCGGAACGTTTGCCTATACCCAGGGCATTGGTTTTCCGTCACAGCAAGATCAGATTAGCGCGCTTTTTAGCGATCCTTCTAATGGCGAGGTGTACGCATCTGCTCTTGACGATACGACCAAATCACGTATTTCTGACATGATTATGCCAGGAAGTACTATTTCGGTAGACGGAACGGTCAATAATTTAAGCACTGCTGATGTGTATGTAACGGCCACTACGCCAGAAGGGGGAGAAGTTCCCTATCAGGTATCGTTGAGCCGCGATGGTCTTGGCTGGAAAGTCGTTAACGTGTCCCTTGCTTTTGCAAGCCAGACAGCTCAGTAGGTTATCCTTAAAGATCCTGGTAAGCTGACCTTATCTTCTCAGAGATTCGGGGCTGGTGGCACTTGTCAATCCCGGCCTTGTTTCATAACGCATAAGTAATCTTTCTTTGAAAGGAACAAAGTATGGCAATCGAAAAGACCTACAGCATGATTAAGCCTGATGGTGTTCGCAATGGTCATATTGGTGAGATCATCAATCGCTTTGAGCGTGCTGGGCTTAAGATCGAGCGTATGGAAATGGGAATGGTTACCCCAGAACAGGCTGCTGCTAACTATGCAGAGCATGAGGGCAAGCCTTTCTATGATGGCTTGATTTCCTACATCACCTCTGGTCCTGTGGTAAAGATGGTTGTTTCCGGTGAGGGTGCAGTAAAGAAGTGCCGTTCTCTTATGGGTGCAACCGATCCTGCTGAAGCAGCTCCTGGAACCATTCGTGGTGACTTTGGTCTGATCATGGACGAAAATGTTATTCATGGCTCTGACTCGGTTGAATCTGCTGAGCGCGAGATTGGCATCTTCTTTAAGTAAGCGCATTTTGAAAAAATGTCGTGAAATTTACGAGCCCTGGCGCTATGCTAGGGCTCGTAGTGTGTAGGAGAGCTGTTTTATAGCAAAGCTCTACTTCTTGTTTTGGTGCAGGAGGTAGGCGGTGTGCTAAAATTCATGTTTACGATTGCTCACAAATAGTTTAAAGGATGATGCATGTCTTTCCTTGATTTTATACAGAATGCTACTTCGTCGAATTCGTACGATATGGCTATTGACCTTGGCACCGCTAATACGCTCGTTGCTATTACCGGTCAGGGTATTGTTATTAACGAGCCTTCGGTTGTTGCTATCGAACGCAGCACTCATCGCGTGCTCGCCGTTGGTCATGAAGCAAAAAACATGATCAACCACACTCCTGATACTTTTTCTGCAGAGCATCCTCTCCATGATGGCGTAATTGCTGACTATGACGTAACAGAGGCAATGATTTCTGCTTTTATCAATAAAGCGGCTCCTCGTCGTTATCCTTGGCAACCAAAGCCACGTATTGTTGTCTGCATTCCCTGTGGTGCTACTTCGGTAGAAAAGCGTGCAGTCTTTGAAGCTACCATTCAGGCAGGTGCTCGTCAGGCCTATTTGATCGAAGAGCCAATGGCAGCTGCTATGGGTGCCGACTTACCGGTAACCGAACCTACTGGTTCTATGGTTGTTGATATCGGTGGTGGCACGACTGAAGTTGCTGTTATTTCATTGGGCGGTATTGTGACGTCTTCGTCTTTGCGTCTTGCGGGTAATCGTCTTGATGAGGCAATTGCGATGCATTTGCGTGATCTTCTTGGAATTAAGATCGGCGAGCGCACCGCTGAGGTTATTAAGATTAAGATAGGTTCTATTCTGCCTTTTGAAGATGGTCGCGAACGTGACATGATTATCTCCGGACAGGACGTTCTTACCGAACAGCCTAAAGAAGTTACGATTCAATCCGAAGATGTTCGTGATGCGCTCCAGGCTCCCATTGACGAAATGGTGGTTCATATTAAGGAAACCTTCAAGAAAACCAACCCAGACTTGGCTTCGGATATTATTTCTAATGGCATTCTTCTAACAGGTGGCGGCGGCCTTTTAAACGGTCTTGATCGCTATTTCTCGCAGCAGCTTGAAATTCCTGTTTGGACCAGTGAAACGGCGCTTACTAATGTAGTAACGGGTTGTTTGAGGGTTCTTGAAACACCAACGGCATTAAAACAAATACTCTCGAGATCAAAATAGGAGATCTTCGCATACGATGGCCCTGAACTTGAACGATAAACGCATCCCATTCGGTGACCAATTCAATTCAACGATACTGCTTGTGGCTTTGCTGGTAGTTTCGTTGGTTTTGGTCGTTGTTTATGCGCGCGAAGGGGAAAGTGGTCCCCTCCATACAATACAAGATTCCACCTCGGCTCTCACTTCTCCCTTGTCTTCGGTGGGAGCTGCAAGCAGCTCGTTGGCCGCATCTGCCACTACCTCGCTTGAGGATTTAACTGCAGATGGGCAAACCATGAACCAGCTGCAGGAAAGCAACGCAACGCTCAGCCAGATGGTTGTTGAGCTGGAGGAGTATCGTCAGGAAGCAAATCGCTTAGAATCCCTTATCGGTTTGCATGATGCCTATGGATTCACCTCGGTGGCAGCGCGGGTGACTGGCTATTCTTCCGATTCATACAATCGCATTATTACCATAGATGCAGGATCGGCTTCTGGTGTTACTGAGGGGCTTCCTGTGATGGGCTCAACGGGAGTTATCGGACAGGTTATCTCGGTGAGCACCTATTCTTCCCAGGTTCGTCTTTTAAACGACGCTCAAAGCGGTGTTGCCGTTATGTTGCAGTCTTCTCGCTCCGAGGGAATCCTTACCGGTTCTGTTGAGGGAGTGCTGTATCTGGAAGGCGTCGATGAAAGCGTTGAAGTTAAAGAAGGCGAAGCGGTAATTACCTCTGGTCTTGGCGGCGGCTATTTCAGGGGCCTTGTTATTGGCACGGTCTCTAAGGTAGAACAGCGCCAAGGGGATGCAACTCGTACTATCGTTATTACGCCTAATGCTTCATTTAGTAATATCAGTGAAGTTTTAGTGGTATTGGGAATGAGCAACGATGGTGCAGCGGCTCAAGATCAGTCAGCGGCTAATGCGGTTGTTTCTGCGGTAGGCCCCGATGCGCTTTTGGGTAATGCTTCTGCGGCCAACACCTCAAACAACTCCGATCAAACACAGAATAGTTCCAACGCGGATCAGAATTCGTCTGATTCAGACTCCGATACTACCGATAACTCCGATGAGGGAAGCGAGTGATTGCTATGCGTGAATGGATGCTTCCTTTGATATGCTCGGCAATAGTTGTGGTAATTCAGATAGTGTTTGCTCCTATCTTGACTATTTTTGCCGTAGTTCCAAGCTTTATTGTGCCTTTTGTTTTAGTGCTTTCAGTATTGCGAAGGCCTGATTCAACCTATGGGTATGCCTTTGTGCTGGGGCTTATCGCCGACTTGCTCTCGCAAACCCCAGTTGGTCTTACCTCGCTTTTGCTGCTTGCGATAACGTTTGTACTTTCTCGCGCTTTTGAAGTGCTTGATGATACCAATATCACCATGCCTCTTATTGCTTTTGCAGCAGCGCTGTTTGCCTTTGAGCTTGTTTTCATGATCGTTTTGATGATTATGGGATACCAGGGCGGATTTATTGAGCTGTTCTTGCAGCGGGCACTTCCTGCCACGGTAATAAACGTGATTATTGCTGCTTTGTTGTTTGTCATTATGAGGCGTCTACCTCTTGCGCAGCAGGTTAATGATGCGTGGAAGGTATCGAGCACCGGACGATTCCATTAAACCTAGGTGTTGTTTATGGTATCGGCTATTCTTACAACCATAGCTGCGTTAGTGGTGCTTGGCGTCCTTGCCGTGGTGATTTTCCGTGTTCGTTCGCAGTCTTCCCAGTCGAAAACACGCGATCGCATGCAGGTAAAATCGGTCACGTCGGTTGGCATTTCTGCCCAGACTCCTAAAACTTCAACCGGATCAGCCTCGCAGGCATCTTTCGGTGGTTCTTCGGTCAATGGCGAAGGCCTTCGAAATCGTTTTATCGCGGTAGGGGTTCTTGCAGCGGGCGTTTTTAGTGCGCTGGGAGTACGTCTTTTTGGTCTTCAGGTTTTAGACAGCGCAACCTATAGCGAAGAGGCGCAGGCTAATCTCTACACTACGGTTAGCACTCCTGCTCCTCGTGGGGTTATCTACGACTCGCAGGGGGTGGCTCTGGTAACGAATCGTCAGGTGCAAACCGTTCTTGCTGATTCGGAAGTTGCGGATAATCCTGATGTGTTGCTTCGCCTTTCGGCGCTTTTAGGAATTCCCTATGAGGTCGTTCGCTCGCGCGTGCTGGATTCTTCTTCGGGCGCTCAAAGTCAACGTGTGGTTGCAAGCGATGTTAAGCTTCGCGATATTGCCTATATCTCTGAGCATCGTGATGCATTTCCTGGAGTAACAACGCAGGTGCGAACAACACGCTCTTACCCCTATGGAGCATTGGCTGCTCATGTGCTTGGATATACCGGCACCGCATCTGAAGATGACCTTAAGAATGCCGGCGAAGGGCGCGATATAGAAAGCGGCGATGCGGTTGGCAAAAGTGGTGTCGAGCAGACCTATGATTCTCTTATTGCAGGAGACCATGGTCAGCGTATTTTGGTCACTGACGCTTCAGGGGTGGTACAGCAGGTAGTTGCTGAGACCGACCCCACCAAGGGAAACGATGTTTATCTAACGCTTGATGCGCGCGTTCAGCATGTTGCCGATGTTGCTTTACGCGAGGCAGTTACCGGTGGTACGGGTACTGCTGCGGCATGCGTGGTGATCGATGTACAAACAGGTGGCATCGTTGCGATGTCTAACTATCCAACCTACGAGCCAGAACGTTTTATCGGTGGTATATCTCAAGATACATGGGATGCCTACCAAACAGAAGAATCTCATTATCCTTTGATGAATCGCGCCATTGCTGGTACGTATCCGGCAGCTTCGTGTTTTAAGGCATTTACAGGTCTTGCAGGTCTTACCTACGGGTTTGCCGATACGACACGTACCTGGAATTGTACGGGTACGTGGACTGGCTTTGGTGATGAGTTCCCCCAGAAATGTTGGCTTGAAACCGGTCATGGTGCAATTACGTTTCGCGAGGGCGTAATCGAGTCCTGCGACACGGTATTTTACGAGATTGCAAAAGATTTCTACGACGCACGTGGCACTATTGGAAACGAAGCCATGCAAGACTTTGTCAAAGAATTTGGTTATGCGGCTTCTACTCATATCGACCTGGCAGGTGAGGCGGAAGGACGTATCCCAACGCCACAGTGGAAACAGGAATACTTCAAGGATGTTCCTGAAGAGGCTCAGTGGCTTCCTGGCGATATGTCCAACATGGTTATTGGTCAGGGCTATGTGTTAGTTACCCCAATTCAGGTTGCTCGCGCATATGCGGCAGTGGCAACCGGTAAGCTTTTGCGTCCTCATTTGCTCAAGGAGGTTCGTAACTCTCTTGGCGAGACTGTTTTGTCCTTTGATACGGTTGAGGATTATCATCCCGATGTGGATCCTTCGCTGTTGGCAATTATGCAGGATGCGCTTCATGGTGTTGCGACAGAAAATGCTTCGGTATCTGCTGACTTCGGTAAGTACTCTTGGAGCGCTGCAGCTAAAACAGGTACGGCAGAAGTTGCTGGCAAGCAGGACATGGCGTGGTTTTCTTGTTATGCCCCCTATGATGAGCCTCGCTTTGCACTGTCGTTGTGCTTAGAAGAAGGCGGCAGTGGTGGCACAACAGGTTCTCCTATTGCTGCTCGTATTATGGATGCGGCAATAAAAACTCTTGATGGCAGCTTGGATGAGAAGCTTACCGTTCTTTCTGCCACTGAAGTTGCCGGTGCGTCAGGATCGAGTGGCGGTTCTGATACCACCAATGATGATGACGATGATGAAGAAGAGTAGGTGTCTTGAATGGCTCAGATGATGAATGAAATCAGTTCTGTGCGCCCACAGGACCCCACGGTTGCAAAGACGTTCAAACCGCGACGCTTCAAGTATTTCAATCCGCCTTTTCTCTTCTTTATGATTGTGTTGGTTGCGTATGGGTTGCTGGTGCAGTTTTCTGCGACGGCATCGGATGCGGATTATAGCTTCTCCCGACAGCTTATGGGTGTTGCGGTTGGGGTAGTTCTCTTTGTGCTGATCACCCGAATGGATTATCACGTTTTGTCGGGCTACACCACGGTATTTCTCATAATTAATGTGGTGTTGCTTCTCTCGCCTCACATACCGGGAATTGGCGTTGAGGTCAACGGTGGTCAGTCGTGGATTAACGTGGGTATTCAGCTCCAACCAGGCGAATTTGCTAAGGTGACGGTAGTACTTCTAGCGGCATCAGTGATGGCGCGCTATGGAGGCAGGCTTAATGATCTGCGCGAATTTATCAAAGCGTTGCTTATTTTGGCCGTTCCCTTTATCTGCGTTATGACCCAGCCTGACTTAGGAACCGGCTTGGTCTATCTTATGATTGCGGGTTTCGCCCTTATTATTGGGGGTGCTAACTGGCGCTTTATTGTGGTAACAATTGCGGTTTTAGTGGCGCTTGTAGCTGCTATTCTTATGATCGATCCGCTCTTGGATCAGCTTTTTGGTCACGATGTGCTGTTGAAGGATTATCAAAAATCGCGTCTGACGGTATTCCTTGACCCTACCCATGACACTTCAGGTGATGGCTATAACTTGCAACAGGCAAAAATCGCTATCGGCAGCGGTGGTCTTTTGGGTAAAGGCTTTATGCAGGCAACACAGTCTTCTTTAGGCTTTTTGCCTGAAGCTCCTACCGACTTTGTTTTCTGTGTCTTAGCAGAAGAGTTCGGTTTTATTGGCGCTGTGATCTTGATGGTGTTCTACATTGGTTTGATTGTTTGCTCGGTCAATGTAGCAAGAAACTCGGGTGACCTTTTTGGAACCATCATTGTGATCTGTGTTGTGGGAATGTGGCTTTTTCAGATTCTTGAAAACATTGGGATGACCTGTGGCTTGATGCCGATTACCGGTATTCCACTTCCCTTTATCAGTTATGGTTCATCATTTATGATCGTAAACTTCATGATGCTAGGTTTGATAAATTCTGTTTGGGTGCATAATGGTCGCTAAGTGAAAGGGGACCGCCATGAAGCTTCCTGTAGATATTCCTGCTGTACTTTCAGCTGCTATCGATATTGATCGTGCGAGCTCTATCCCGGTTTCGGTCAATATTCTTATCGATGAGACGGCATCGCCTGATTTTCAGGTGTTTGTACGAGCGGGCTTTAATAGTGAATCGCCCAATTCTCGCGTGATGGTAAGCTATTTTCCCACGCAAACCCCTGATACGCAGCTTGCCTGCGATTTAACCATTATTGCTGCAGGGCAAAGCGATTCGGTAGGGCAGCTTGCTCAAGCCTTCCGTGAGCAGGATACGCCGGTGCTGGTGGTTGCTGAAAAGGGTGAAGAAGTCTGTCGTCTCGCTGAAAAAACGGGCTATACCTTACCTGAACACGATGTGGTGTTTTTAAAGGATGCCTCATTTGACGATGAGCTTAAAGGTGAGCTTGCCGATAAGATTGGTCGTTGGATTGTTTCTGCTGTCGATGCAGAAAAGAAATTAGCATTCTCTATTGCTTATCCGTTTGTGCGCAGGCCCTTAGCGTATGATGCTATTTCTTCAACGGCACTTCAAAATGCCGGTATTGGTGTAGTGGTGTTTGTTCCAGGTGCTGATATGCCCTTGATGACCGCCAATCAGATCAAGATGATCTTACAGATTGCCGCTGCCTACGGTCAGCCTTTGGGCCCCGAGCGGGTTTTGGAGCTTTTAGGGGTACTGGTTAATGCCTTTATCTTCAGAAACATCTCTCGTCAGATTGCAGGCATTGTACCGGCTCTTGGTTGGGCGGTAAAGGGCACTATGGGCTATCTTGGTACCCAGGCAATTGGACGGGCGGCCATTGAATACTTTGAAGGTGGTGGCAGTGTTGCAGGGCTCGTTGCCCTTGCGGGGAAGGCGACCAACGAAACAGCCAAAGTGGTTACCTTCGTACAAAGCGAACCAACGCTGCGTTCGGTGGGAGAAAAGGTGGCACCAGTAGCACGAAGGGCAGTTTCTGCGGCACTTGATGCGGCAACGCCAATTGCTCAGTCTGCGGGCAAAACAATTTTGTCATCTCTCAAACCATCCATACGCAAGAAAAAGTAGAATGCCTAGGGCAAGCAAGGACATTTTTCCTGGTCAAGAGCTTTGTATGAGGTATTGCCTACGGACTTGGGAAAAAATTTTAAAAAAGTTCTTGCACCGTTTCAATTTTCCTGTATACTAGCATTCGCTGCTGAAGCAC
>USIG01000040.1 GCA_900554685.1 uncultured Cryptobacterium sp. | reverse complement strand
TTTTCGGCATATTTTTCTGCGTTTATTAGCGGCTTCATATTAATAAAGGGGAGTGATGTTAGCTTTATCCCTGTATGTCGAACAAAAAACACATAGAACGAAATAAGACGAAATTTGCTTTCTCTAAAAAAATAACTAGGTTTCAAATGAACATTGAAATTATGATTGAATTTTTTATCGTGATATACTCTTTCTAATACATCACACACTTTAATGTATGCAAGTTCGCTTTCTTTCTTGCCATAGTAATCTTCAATTTTTTTTACACTAATTGGAAAATTCTCAAAAGTAGCATTTTTGATTTCATGATAAAAATCTCGATAATTCGTTACAGCACGAGCATCATCGAATAAAAAAACATCATAGTTGTCTTTACACTCAACAGGTCTTAATATTATTGCTGGTTTTCCTGCGTAGTACGCTTCAATGATAGAGCTACTATTCCAAACACAGACTACATCCGATACCACAATCCATTGTTTGACTGACAGGCTTCCATTCCAGATAAAACGATTATTTCTTCTCAAAAGATCTTTAACAGCATTAGTAGGTTGCTCGCCAGGATGCGGTCGGTAAATAAATATAATTTCTTTATCCGAATCTAAAAGTTCTTCTGCCCATTTCAAAATTAGCGATTGAATTCTAGCCCGTACATTAATATAGCTGTCTAAACTATCAACTCGCGAAGCAATTTTCTTTGCCATAAAGCTAGATTTTGATACAGATAAAATTGGAAAATTTGCATTGAATAACACCCATTTTTTTGTCGGATCGATATTCTCTGCCAATCCAAGATTTACTTTATCTTTATAGTATTCTTTAAAATTATGATGTAGAGTATCCATTTGCAATGCACCAGTAACTGCAATATTCTCCTCTGAGACTCCTCCTTTTTTCAGTCTCCTTGCAGCATTTCGCCCCCAACAAATATGCAATGCCTTTTTCGCACACCCTTGCGGGATCCACGAGTCACTTCCCACATAAGAACGTCCTAAAACCTGCTCATATTGAAGATCAATTATTTTATGCACATGCCAATTTAGATACTGAGTATACGAATGAACATTTCGATTGTTCCTGAGAGTATGGCATAGCACTACTTTAGGTCTGTATAACCACGCATGCCAATAGTCTGCTTTTACCGTATTGCATAAAGCAACTGAATAACCTCTTTTTTCTAATTCAAACTTTATAAGCAATGAATTTTCATATTCCCGCTCTACTATCTCGTAATATATTAAAAAATCTAGATCTCGAACCACTTCATCTCACAACCCAAAAATTAAAATTAATTCATTGCTCATAATTTTGAATAATTTCACGAATGTTGTAGCAAAGCCCTAAAACCATAAAAAAGAAAGGATTATCTAAAGATCCAAATATCCCTACAAACAAAAAGGCTAGCAACACCAAAGCGAAAGACTTAGCAATATTACAAGAGATGAAATAATAGACGCTTCTTAGTGAAAGAACAATCAAAGCAATAAAAAGAATTAGGCCTATTATACCCGCACGATATGTTATATCGAGATATGCATTATGACAGTGTGTTACGTATCCAACATTCCAACCAACTGGAATTTGCACATTCAAACCGTGACCATAAAAAATGTTACTTGATAAATTGGCTAACACTTGATCCCATATTATCGTTCGACCAGAAAAAGTCATATCTCGCTGTAAAACTCCAACCACAAATTGCTCGACTCCAGGAAGTTTTCTGACAAAGACAACCATGGCCCAAAATGCCGCAATCAATATTCCCACTAAGCGAATATCTAATATTTTATTTCTTAGCACAACAAATAAATATGCGACTGACAACACACACAATGCCACAAAAGATGTAGCAGAGCCCACCATTCCAACAGAAAATACCCCTAGGAACAAAGCAAACAATGAGCGAAGAGGCGCTCTGCAACCTGCATAATAATCAAGCGCACATGCCGCCATAAACCCCAACAATGCAGGGTTCCGAACTGAATTCTTATCGCCGTAGAAACATATACCTCTCAAATCTTCCAAAAAATTACTATACATGCCTCCAGGATTAATTAAAAAAGTAAAAATTAAATTTATCAGCAGAATCAAAACGCACGATGCAAAAACTGCACGAAAAAAGAAAACTATTCTATTGCTTTTCATGCAGGCTTCCAACAAAAGGCACCCGAATAATATCTTTAGCCAGTTGAACAATCTTGTATTAAATACTATAGAGCCTTCCAAAAACGAAAAGAAAAGAAGAACAACAACAAGAGTTAATAAAACAACAATAAATAAATTGATTTTTCGATCTTTGTATAACCAAATTGTAACAGGAACTAATAAGAACTGGCCCATTGTTAGTAAATAGTTCAATGGTAAAAGATAACTGATTTCCTCTACGCCGGCAGGCTTAAACAAGGAAAACATTAAAAAGAACAACAATGCAGTAAAGCCATATCTTTGCGAAAACTGTGATTTATGACTGTTGTTACGATATGGATATATACGGTTCATTATTTATTTATCAGTTTTAGAATTTTGGCTAGTCGAATATCCGATGTAAGCATTTTTGCTTTTTCAAGGCTCCCTTTTGCCAGTTTCGCTCTTAATGAGCTATTGTCTTTTAGCGTCATTATTGCCTTTGTAATCTGAGCAGGATCACATGGATCAACCAAAATCGAGCACTCTGAATCTAAAAGATCATAATTAAACTCAAGATCAGAGGAAACAACAGGGATACCACATGCAATAGCTTCTATAATTGCATTACAGCACCCCTCGTTTAAGGTCGGAAGGACAAAAGCATCAAGCGCACTGTAAAAAATCGGCAACTCTCCATTTCCAATCGATCTCGCTAGTAAACATTTTTTAGAAACTGGTTTTAGAGGTCCTTTTCCTGCAGCAATAAAATAAACCCCAGAAGCACTATCAACAGCTGCTTCTAGCCTTTTAATGCCTTTGCGCTCATTAAACCAACCGACATATCCAACTATAAATGCATCAAGAGGCAATCCGAGTTGTTTTCTAGATTCTACTTTGTTCCGAGGATAAAATCGATTCGGGTTAAAGGCATTTGGAATGACATGGATACGTTCATCATCAAGAATATGTGCCTTGACTAAACTATTCTTTCCTGCAGTCGAGACAGCAATTATGCCACTTAAATCCCTAAACTCCTCCCGAATCTTTTCTCGCCCAAACTGATCTACAAAAGCCATTGAAGAATCACCGAAAGCAACAAAGCTTGCTACATTGAAACGCTTTCCAACTCTTGCGGCTACTACACCTGCAGGCGCAGAAAAATGACCAACAAACGCATCAAAATCAAGGTGATTGCGCTCTATTACTTTACAAACTGCCATTTCCATAAATCGAGTTGTTGCTTGTATTGGGCTTTTTCCCATTACTGTTTTCGACTGTCCAAACCCTAAGCATTTCGGCCTATAAACATCAACTTTTGCTCCAAATGTTGTTGTCTCCTGGTAATAAGCAGGAATGTCAATATAGCGAGGGTTTAAGTTAATTGGTATAGGGGAGATTACTGCGCAATCTACGCCGTACTCTGCCAAAGACCAAGCAAAACGCTGTACAAAAACTAAAATGTTCTGATCATGTTTATTAGGATATTTATTTGAGATGATACAGATTTTCATTTTGAGGCCTTATTAGCATATGGCTCTTAATCAATAGGCGCGCCGTAGATAAGAATCTAAATCAGCAACAAATGCAGAATTGTTCGAGCGGTAAATAGCGGATGGACAATTTATTGCCTCTCGATATGCCTCGGCAAGCGTTGACGCATTGTTGCATGTAAGAATAAGTCCTGCCTTCTCGAATTCTTCAAGAAGTTGGATCTGATGATCATCAACATGCTCGCCAAAACAAGAAAGTCTCGCCATAGCAATGACATGTTTGCCGCTTTTTAGGGCGTTAACAATAACTCCTGTCCCTCCATGAGTCAAAACGACATCTGCCGCTTCCATATAACTCGCAAACTCACCACGGTTAATAAAGGTTACGTATCTGTAGTTTTCTGGTGTATACTCGCACGCTCCAGTTTGAGCGAACACTTCTTCCTGTATAACCCCGTTCGCCACACACTCATCTACTGCACGCAATAGCCGATCAAATGGAAACTTCTGAGAGCCAACGGTCACAAATACCACCTAACTCGCCGCCTAGTACACTCCACCAACGAAGATGGCATTCGGATAAACAGAAAGCATGCTCTCCCATTGAACATAAAACCTATCTGCAAAGTGATACATGAATTTACCTGTCTCAGTGGGAGTAGAGACCTTTGCGAAAGATTCAATATAGACAACACGGCGACCAGCCAACTTGCAAATAAGACATAACGGAATCACAGCAAGCACTCCAGTCGTAACAATCGCATCAGGCCGCTCTTTCGCGAAAATACGTAATGACGTTACAACATTGAACAGCATTCGGGGCAAAAACGAACGCTCGCGTCTATTAACTTGTTTGAGTTCATATAAAGGAAATTCGCTCTCAATCACATAGTCGGTGCGCTCGGTCACAACAAAGCCCTTGTATTTCTTCATGAGAGGCCTCAACATCATAAGTTGTTCGAAGTGACCACCGGAGGATGCCGCAAAACAAACCTTTATATTCGAATTTTTTTCCTGTTTTTTCTTTTTTGCGAACATTAGTTCCCCTGCGCCGTCAGCACGACACCAATCGTTTGAATAATCAATTTGAAATCGCTCCAGGGACCACACTTGTGAATGTAGAGAAGGTCAAGGTCTACCCATTCATCAAAGGTGATGGAGTCCCTATCACGTCTTGTTTGCCAGTAGCAGGTAATACCTGGTTTTACGAGCAAACGTTGACGCTGATAATCGGTGTATTTATCTACTTCTTTGGGTAATGCAGGACGGGGTCCTACTACGGAAATATCCCCTTTGAGTACATCCCAAAACTGAGGGAGTTCATCAAGTGACAGCTTACGCAGCCAATACCCTGCACGTGTCACACGAGGATCTTTCTTGATCTTGAAAACAGGGCCAGTCTTTTCATTTAAGTGTTGAAGTTCTGCTAGCTTATCTTCAGCATCTACCACCATGCTGCGAAACTTATGCATGTAAAAACGTTTGCCGTTTTTACCTACTCGTTCCTGCTTAAAGAAAACAGGCCCTTTAGGGTCGTCAATCTTTATCCAAATAGCAATACCTGCGTAAAGCCAGCAAAAGCAAATAAGCACTAATGCGCTAAAGCAGACATCAAAGCTCCGTTTAAAGAAGCGATATGCGTAGCGCTTTTCAATTCCCGTTAAGGGAGCATCCCCTATTTCTTCTCGTAAGGAAAACATGCGCTCAGCACTATCTGCCGTGGTGCGCCCCTTACCAAAAGAAAAACCAATGCCATCATGAACAGTGAAGCCTTCATTGAGTGCTTCCCTGTCGCTTGCGACATTGGTATACGGTTGTTTTAGATTGTTCGTCAAACTTAAATGCACTATATAAAAATGCAGATCATCATATTTATCTGCGTCTTTTAAGCAACCAGTGGTGTTCGTCTGGTGCTGTTTCCCTAAGCTATTTAGAAGGCTGTCCGCTCAGAACCGCCAATCCAATTTCTAGCTTGAGCGTCCGTCCAAACGCGTTAGTCTCAATACGCGCCGTGCCTTTTCGTCGGTTAATTTCGGTTATCCAACCTTCGCAACCAACCATAGGTCCTTCCACCACGCGGATACGATCACCCTCTTTCACCGCTTTTGACATACGAATCACACGATGTTTTTCCGTGGTAAAAGAATTGATGAACGCCATTTCAGTTCGTTCCAAGGGAATAAATACCTGGTCAGATCCTAGAACCTTCGTAAACAGAGGTACCTTATAAAGAATTTGATTGAGCTTTTCGATATAGCTTGTTACCGCAATCACATATCCCGGAAATAAATTACGAGTTAGGGTTTTGTATCGCCCATGAAACTTGCGCTCCACCTGATAACGCGGCACAAAGCATTCTTTTAAGATGCGTTTTCCCTCATCGGTTACTGCATCTCCTGCATGATGTTTAATCAATTCACATACTTCGTTTTCTTTGCCAGAAAATACCTGAATTACATACCACACAGCTGCTACCTATTGCTTACCTTACAGCCCTGACACAAAGCGCTTTTACCATAGCTTCGCCCCAGGAACTGCATTGATCCTGCTAACCAAGAAGTATTCATTCCCTTAATTCCGCTTGGTCCGCCAAAGGCACCACCTGCGCTTATTAAGATATGTTGCACTTACTTTTTCTCGGGAACGTTTAATGCTGCACGCAATAAGAAGGCATTACTGCCTTCTTCTAAGCCCACATACGCCAATCGTTTATGGCGATTGATTTTGCGCACTTTACCTTCTTGTCCGCACAACGGACCGCGCACTACCCTCAAAGCTCCACCTTCAATGACTCCTTCACTTGCGCGAAGAACGTACCCCCCGTCTAACACCGACTCAAACCAGGTTTGTACCTCGCTCGACAACGGATTGACATCAAGTCCGTTTCTTCCTGCAAAAGAAGTAGCTAGCGAAAGCTTTGCAAGCTCTTGAGAAAGCGCACGTACATTGCGCGTTGCAACAAAGAAGTATTCCCCGAACAAGGGCAACGTAATAAGCTGCCATGATCCTTGACGCTTAAAGTACTTTTCACACTTAGGCACAAAACAATCCTCCAGCAAGCTTTTATCTATCAGCTTGCGGCACTTTTGCGCCGTCGTATCTTCTGCGCCCTCAGACACATGAATTGCATACCAACGAAGAGGGTTTGGCTTTGCAGGAAAAGTCCCTTCGGACCCACCCTTTTGTTCAACACAATTCTTCAGCATGCTACTCGCTGTTACGTTTCCTTCTTGCAAAGTTTGTGCATCCGAATTCGTAGAAGCGAACGTCTTTGCCTACAAAACCATCAGATTTCGCGCAAAAACGTAGACTTTTCTGCATGCCGATTGGAAAATGTTCACGCTGTAAAAAACAGCAGTTCGAATACGTAAAAGCGCTTTCAAGCGTTACTTTTTTCGCAGGAAAAAAGGTGCGTTAAAAAGTCTACGTTTTTGTAATAAACAATGCTTCTAATGAACCATTCAATAGCGAACCTTATCCAAAACACGTTCATCGTGTTCTTTTACCCATTTATCAAAGGTTCGTACACTAACCTGTAACAGCTGGGCAGCCTGCGATCGCTTGATAGATCCTGCTCTATAAGCGCAGGCAACTGACTCAAAATTATCAGGGCGCTCAATAGCCGGTCGCCCAAAACGTACGCCACGCGCTTTTGCAGCTGCAATGCCTTCTGCTTGACGCTGGTGTATGTTTTCTCGCTCTACCTGAGCGACATAGCTTAAAAGTTGCAGCACCACATCAGCAATAAAAACTCCCGTTATGCCATTAGTGGTGCTGCGGGTATCAAGAAGCGGAATATCCAACACCACCACATGGGCATGCTTTTCTTTCGTGATAATGCGCCACTGATCAAGAATTTCATCATAGTTGCGCCCTAGCCTATCGATGCTTTTAACGACTAACACGTCATTCGCTTTGAGCCGACACAACAACTTTTTATAGTAGGGTCTATCAAAATTCTTTCCGCTTGCCTTATCGGAATAAATAAAACGAGGATCCACTGGAAACTGAATTAATGCGCGCAGCTGCCTATCAAGGTTTTGATCTTTAGCAGATACTCGCGCATATCCATATACCGTCGATCCATCTTTGGTTACGTAACTATGATCTAAGCTTGTCAACTATTTCACCTTCCATTCTTTTACCTGGTCATGGTTATTTTCTAAGAATGAAGGTGACACCTTAAATCCAACTTTATAGTGCTTTTAACTTGTTTAAAGTAAGCCTACCAGAATCTTTTTCTTTTAATTTTCCTGCGTATGTGCCAGCTATATATACTAAAAGTTCTTTATTCCCCATTTTTACCTCCCGAAAAAGTATCTTTCCCAGGAAAATTAGCTATTCCAGGAAACAGACTTGATCCCATTTTGTACTTCTTCTTCAAAGAAACTTTGCCCGCACGCCACAATGTAGCCCCCAGATTCTCGTAAACCCTTAAAGCTTTCCAAGAAAACGCTAAAGGCTGCGTAGCCCGAAATAAGACACTGTCCATCTAATGCGCAAATCCACAAAAGCAAACCAAAGACACGACGGCAAAAAACAAGGGGCTTGGAATAGCTTTTAGCTACCCAGCCCCTTAGCAGAAAACAAAACCACCCAAAACAAACCAAAGACCCTTAACAATCCCATTTGGTTGGTTCATTTAGATTCATTTCCCTAGAGTGTCAGCCTGTATACACCAACCTCTTGAGTATTTATTTCTTTAACTGCGATTCATGGAACTTAAAGAAGTCTGTTCGCGGAGGCAGCTCGCACACACGATGGCGACCATCATCAAGCTCGTTTGCACTGCACAGCTCTTCCATGCTGTCAAAGTCGTAATTCCAGCTGAAGAAGTCATCGAACTCGAAATTTAAGTAATCACATATTTTTTCGGTACCGCGTGGCACAACCGGATGCATCAACAGCGTTGCAATACGCAGCAGGAAAAATGAATCGATTAAAACCTGACGACGCAGCTGTTCGCGCTCCTGCGTTTCCAACTCCTCGTTTTCTGCGCTGCGAATACCGCTTGACCAATACTTGTTGGCGTAGCGAATAAATTCATCCATCAGCGCCATTACCGAGTGCAAATCAACGCGATACATGCAGTCCTCGTAAGCCAGCATGGTTTTCTTTGCACGCTTAAGTACCTCGGTAGAAATCGAACCTAAGGGCATATAGCCCTCGAAATTCTTCTGTGCTTCGTAAAAACAGCTTCTTGCCAAACGATTAAACACCTTGGTAAGCAAAGCGCCTTCCTTTAAAGCAGGATCAGCCACACGAGGATCCTCACGCTTTGCAGGATCAGGATCAAAAACCTTTGGCTTAAAACCAACCGAGCGCTGATCAAGCGCCAGTGCCAAGAAATGTGCACGCAGCTGTTCGGAGGTGTAGTACTTCAAAAGCTCATCAGCCGTAGGCGGTTTAACATCGCTTGATGAAGATGCCTTCTTGTTGCCAAACAGAATATGGTGATTCGCAATAAGCTTAGTCTGCTGCAGCTCACCTTGAGGTGCATTGGCTGCGGGGGTATCCGAATTTTGCATTGCCGCAAACAACGCTGGCTGCGCAACGCCATAAAAATACAGATTATCCTGGCCAATAAACTGATACACACATGATTCTTTATCACACCAGAAATTGCGCCATTCGCTTCGCGCAAGACCGCGATTATCGTTGCGTGCCATCGTAAAGGAAATAGGAGCCCATAAGCTCTCAGGCCAGCACCATGCCGTAAGACCCTTTGCTCCTTCAATCTCAGGCACCGGAACACCCCATTCCACATTTCCTGAAATACGGAATGGAACCAGTGCTTTACCTGTTCTAAAGCGAATACCCGCCTCCGTTAAGACCGTACGGGCAACATCACGATCGCCAATTGTCTTAAATTCGATTTCAAAACTCTGCTTGCCTTTTTCCGCATCGCGATAAGTATGCTCTGGCAGCTTGTCGGCAATTTCCTTGTACGCATCATAGAGTTCCACCTTGATATAAATAATAGGAGGAACCAAAAATTCCTTGATGGTTTTAGTTACCACAGGGCGAATCTGCGGATCGTTTTCCATTTGCGCCACATAGTCGCGCACCACGTTAGCAAAACCCGGCAAATCGAAATACCAGTTTTTCACCTCTCGCATCTCAGGCACGGTGCCAGAAACTGAAGAAATAGGATTGATTAAATCAACTGGATCGTACTGGTGCCCTAAATCGCATTCATCGGCGTAGGCTTTTTCGCTTTTACAACCCTGCACGGGACAATGCCCCACCACCTGACGGCCATTTAAGAACATGCCTTCTTTGGCATCATAGAACTGCAAGGTACTTTCGAGATGTAAGTACCCCTTGTCATAGAGGCGCTGCACGAAATCGTTCGTTACACTGCGATGCACTTCTCCGCAGTGTCCCAACCCACTGCCTTCATACACATCAAGGCTAATATCATAAGCATCCAGAGTAGCTTTTTGTGCATCATGATTACGACGGACGTAATCTTCAATGGTGCCCTCAAAGCTGCCCGCTTCAACCTCTTTGCGATAGCCCTCTTCAATGGGAGAACCAAAACAGTCCGTACCAGATACAAAAACAACGTTTTCCTTGCCGATGCGATCGCGCAAGAACCGCGCATAACAATCCGCAGGAACAAAAACGCCACCTACATGACCAAAATGAAGAGCCTTGTTGCCATAGGGCATTCCCGCAGTAACCACTGCTCGTTTAGGCCACACAATAGGTGGCATGTCGTGAGATTTTGATGCTTTATTATCTGCCATCGTAGTTTTATTCCGCCTTACTCATTTTGAATTATTTTAAAGAACCATTTGCCTCAAGCCCCTTTAGAGCCTGAGCAAGTTCTTCGGTAGTTTGGATATTAGTCTTTGACATTAAATCTAGCAGAAGATCCAAGTCATCAGAAGAAGAGCTGTCCAGCACAACCGTTGCGGTAGTTGAACATCCCGCCAATGACGCAGCCTTCGCTACGGCATCTTCCTGGGTACCCACTTCATCTGCTAAGCCATTTTCGACCGCATCAAGTCCGGTAAAGGTAAGACCTGTAGCAAGTGTGCGAACCTCATCGACGCTCATGTTTCTCCCCTGAGCAACATTGTCGATAAAGGTCTGATTGATCTGGTCAATCTGTGCTTGATAGTACGCACGCTCTTCATCGGTCAGCGCGCGGGTACCGTACGTAGAGTCCTTGCTTTCTGAAGACGTAATATCTTCAGTGGTAATGCCAAGCATTTCCATAAGACCCGAATAGTCCATGAATTGCATTGCCGTACCAATTGCGCCAATTGCAGTGGTTTTACCCACATAAATATAGTCTGCCTGACTTGAAATTTCATAGGCAGCACTCGCATTGGTTGCCGCGCTGGAAACTACTACCGGTTTTCCGGTACTTTCCTTAAAGTCGCGAATATACTCGGTCATTTCTTCTCCAGCAGTTGCGGTGCCGCCACCTGAATTAACGCGCAACACCACCGCCTTGATATGAGAATTGTTGGCTGCCACATCAAGTTGCTCTTTCAGCCCTTCAGGACTTGATGTCGTGCCATCATACTGAATTGTTCCATCGATATTGATAATTGCCACCGTATCGGACGTAAGCAAATCGGCATCATTTGAAACACTTGCCCCTGCCGACGAAAAAGCATTAGAGCATGACCACATACCAAACATCGTAACCAAGCAAAGCGCTACCACAATAACAATGCCCACAATCCATGCGTGAGACATTGGTTTTGCAGCAGCGAATCCCGACTGAGCCTGACCTTGGAAATTAGCCTGGAAGGGAGCACTTGGTGCGCCTGGTGCAGCTTGATAGCCTGGTGCAGCCTGATAGCCTGATGTAGAAGCACCAGGTGCACCCGATACGGCTTGATAGTCTGACGCAGCTTGATAACCAGATGTTGCCTGATAGCCAGATGCGGGTGCATTTGGCGCAGCCTGTTGATAGTTTGGTGCAGCCTGACTATTTGGCGCTGCCTGATAACCCGACGCCTGATAATTTGGCGCCTGATATTGAGGCGACGTTGGTTGTTCGGGCTGACAAGATTGAGAATCATCTTTGCCAGGTGCAGGCATCGATGGTTCTGCAGGCGATTTTGGTGTTTGCGATTTAGCTTGAGGCTCATTTGGCTCTTGAGGCATAGCTCCCCCTCATACAAATAAAAGTCTAAGTCAAGTCAAGAACCCCGCCTTGCGACGAGGTTCGGAACACTTGCACTCTTTGCATTATAAGAAAAGATGTAGCCAATCGCCTACACAGCCCATAGTACATACAAAACTTAACCTAGAATTCGATATTTCCCTCTTCAAAGTGATGACCTTGTGCCTTTTTAGCAGCACGGATCAAGAATTCTTGGTTGTTGTTTGTTTGCTGCAGGGCCTTCACCAAAGACTCCATCGCACGTTCGGTATTGTTGCGGTTAGCCAAAATACGACGAACAGCCCAAATAAGAGGAGCCTCCTGAGGATCAATAAGCAAGTCTTCACGACGCGTACCTGAAGCAACTGGATCAATTGCAGGGAAAATGCGCCTGTCAGCCAACTGGCGATCAAGCTTTACTTCCATATTGCCGGTACCCTTGAATTCTTCAAAAATAACCTCGTCCATCTTGGAGCCGGTTTCGATAAGAGCAGATGCCAAAATGGTTAAGCTGCCACCACCTTCAATGTTTCGAGCAGCACCCAAAAACTTCTTAGGAGGATACAGCGCGGTGGAATCAACACCGCCAGACAAAATGCGACCTGATGCAGGCTGAGCCAAGTTGTACGCACGAGCAAGGCGCGTAAGCGAGTCAAGCAGAATTACTACATCCTGGCCGTTTTCCACCAAGCGCTTTGCGCGCTCAATTACCAATTCAGAAACAGCAATATGGTTTTCACTTGGCATATCGAAGGTAGATGAAATTACTTCGCCATGAATAGAGCGCTCCATATCGGTAACTTCTTCAGGGCGTTCGTCTACCAAAAGGCACATCAAATGAACTTCGGGATTGTTAGCAGCGATAGAAGCTGCAATATCTTTCAAAATAGTGGTTTTACCAGCTTTAGGAGGAGAAACAATCAAAC
>USIG01000039.1 GCA_900554685.1 uncultured Cryptobacterium sp. | reverse complement strand
GAAATCCTCCAAAAGCTTGTCGAGGAAAAACCACTTTCGTGCAATTGCGGTAATAGCGGGATCCAATTCGACAACTTCAAGAGTTAGATCGCACAGAATAACAGGTGCTTTTGTACATGCAGAAGTCGTTTCCTTGTTTGAGTTTTGCAGGTCTTTGAGAGTTGCTTTTTTGTGGTCTGCTTCTAATTGTTGTTCTGCTGCGCAAGCCATTACATGCTTGGGCCATGCATAGCCTCCACCGCCGATCATGAGAAGGTTATGCGTGGGCAGGTCGGCCTCAAAAAGATGATCGAAGGCTCTCTGATAAGCGAAGACCGGCGTGTAGCGGTTTTCATCAAGATAAGTGGCTGATTCATAGGCGCCTTTTATCTGCAAGACGCGTACAGGAGTTTCCTCGTCATTCAGAATAGTCTTAATGCGGGCTAGACCATCGCGCGTTTTAACGAAGTAGGTATCGTTTATTTTGAAGTAAGGAAGCGTATGCGAAAGCGAACCTGCGCGAGGTAAGAAACGCACCGCAAAAGCTGCCGCGAGAGAAAAACCAACAAAACCAGGAATGAATCGAGTCAAGAAGGTCTTTTTGGAGGATTTTTTCATAGAAGATGCCTTTGCATGTTGGGTGGCGTTATCGCCCTTCGAATAATATCACTGCTCAAAAATGACGGAAATGTGATAGACGCATAAGCGCGACACGTGTAAAACTAGCAGGGCCACCTCTGGAGGCTCTTGTCTTTGAGAGTTCTTATCTTTGAAGGCCCATAAGAAGAAAATCGGAAAGGAAAAGCGTGAATCAGCTGGAATATCGAGCAAAAAACGAGAATGCTCTCGGGCATATTACGGCGCTTTTCACTATTCTTGTTTGGGGTACTACTTTTGTTTCAACCAAGATATTGTTGGTGGACTTTACTCCTATAGAAATTCTTTTTATTCGTTTTGTCGTGGGGTTGTTGGCGCTGTTTTTGATCATGCCGCGAATCGTGCGATGGATGGGTTGGCGTTGTGAGAAGCTTTTTATGTTGGCGGGCTTATTTGGAGTAACGCTGTACTATCTGTTAGAAAACATCGCGCTTACGGGCACCCTTGCAACTAATGTAGGGGTAATCGTATCGGTGGCGCCGTTTTTTACTGCTGTGCTGGAGCGCTTTATCAATAAGGGAAAACCACTTTCACTTCAGTTTGTTGTTGGCTTTATTGTTGCTATGGTGGGAATTTGCTTTATCAGTTTTTCCGAGACGGGTATTCATCTTAGTTTTTCTGGCGATGTACTGGCTCTTTGTGCTGCAGTTGTGTGGGCTTGCTATTCGGTGTGTATGACGCGCATTAGCGCTTTGGGCTTACCGACCGTTAAAGCAACAAGACGAGTGTTTGAATACGGCCTCCTTTTTATGATTCCGTTTTTGCCTGTGCTTGGGTTTGCGCCCGATGCTTCGGCCTTTTTGAATCCTATCAATATAGGCAACTTGTTGTTTTTGGGTCTTGGCGCGTCGGCAGTCTGTTTTGCTACCTGGAATTTTTTCAGTTAAGCGTCTTGGCGCTGTGGTGACGAGTGTCTACATCTATCTCGTTCCGGTTATTACCGCTGTTGCCTCATGGATTGTTCTGGGCGAACGCTTGGTGCCCTTAGCTTTGTGCGGCGTGGCTCTTACGATTATTGGTTTATTTATCTCTCAGTTTTCGTTTATGACTCGCAAGTCTTCTTCAAATGAAGGATAGGGTATGACGAATGTGAAGAGAGCCGAAAGCCAGAAGAGGGTGAAGGATTCAGGGAGTATAGAGGGCACAGAGAATATAGAGGGTATGGAGAGCAAAGGAAACACCGAGAAAGCAAAGCAGGCGAAGCGTAAAGGAAACACCGAGAAAGCAAAGCAGGCGAAGTGTAAAGAAAGTAGTAAAGAAAGTATAGGGAGCAAAGCAAATGTAGAGAGCGCGAAGGACAAGAGCGCTGATAACAGCCACGTTGCAAACGTCCAAGCACCTGTTCGCAGGTTGGTTCATTGCGAAGAACTTGGGGTTGATGCGTATGAGCTGCAAGGCTATGTTCGTCCTTTTCCCGCGCATGTGCATGAGTATTATGTGGTGGGGTTGGTGCTGCAGGGCAGTCGCGCTTTAAGAGCTTGCGGTAAGGATTACTCATTAGGTAAGGGAAGCATGCTTCTCCTTAATCCGGGGGAGAGCCATTCTTGCCTTCAGCTTTCCGAAGAACCTCTAAGCTATCGAGCGATAGTTGTTCCTCCTTTAACGTTGGAGCAGTATAAACATCGCACTAGTCGAGGGTCTGCCCCTGTGGTGTTTGATCGCTGTGTGATACGCGATAAAGCAAGTGAGTTACTTTTTATGCAGGCAAGTGAGGCTTTGCTACAAGAACATCCTTGGGAAGAGGCAGATGAGCTTCTTAGCGCTTTTTTTAAACACCTCTTGCTTGTTCTGCTTGATTTGGCAGAAATGGGCGATATTCAACAAGGCGAAAGCGAAGCAGTCAATCAGGCAAACAAAAGCACGATCAATCAAAGTGGCGGCAGGGTAGACAAGCGGTGCGAAACCGAAGCGGCAGATCAGCAGATGATCCGCGTGTTATGTGCTTACGTGAAAGATCATTTTCACGAGCCTTTTCATATAGATGAGCTTTGCAGAGTGGGGAATATGAGCCAGTCTACGTTGCTACGGCTGTTTACGAAAACTTTAGGAATTACCCCTTATAAATATGTAGAGTCAGTACGCGTTGAGCATGCTCGCGCGATGCTGATTCAAAACGAAGCGCCGAGTAAGGTGGCGTATCGTTGTGGCTTTGCTAATCAAAGTCACTTTACTAAAGTTTTCTCGTCGCTGACGGGGCTTACTCCTGCGGCTTTCCAGCAAATGTATAGAGCAAAGCATAGAGCGAATGCAAAAGGAAGGCGCGGATTCGATAACTGATCTCAGATATAAATTACCTACGAACAAAAAACAGGCCAGAGATATCTCTGGCCTGTTTGGTGAGCTCTTCGTTAAAGAGGAGCAAAGATGATTCCTTGAGGTGATCCTGTTAGAGGGTTTCTAAGGAAGGATGAAGGACAGTACGTGGGACTGCAAGAATACCAGCAAGCACAGTACTACCAACATGCCAATGCTCCAAGGAATAACCTTCTTGAACAGGTTTGATTCGGTTTCACCTGTCGTAACTGCAGCAATTGCAAGGGACTGAGGCGAAATCATCTTGCCGATAACGCCACCCATGGTGTTAGATGCCAGGAATAAGTCAGGCGTTACGTGTGCAAGGGAGGCATTGGACTGAGCAGCTTCGTATTGCAAGCTAGAGAACAAAGCATTTGCAGAAGTGTCAGAACCGGTAACAGCAGTGCCAACCCAACCAAGGATTGGAGAAAGAAGGGCGAATACCGCACCAGTGCTTGCCAGGAACTGACCGATAGAAATGGTCTGACCGGAGAAGTTCATGATGTAGGCAAGACCTAAAACGAGCACGATGGTAAGGGAAGAGAAGCGCATGGCAACAAACGTTTTGCCAAGCTGCTTGAAGGAGGAGCCCAACGTAATCTTGAACATTCCCTTATTGGTGAAGAGTGCATACACAATAGTGGTAAGAACAGCAGCGATAAACAGCATCGTGCCAGGATTAGAAAGCAGATTCAAAGTGTAGGTAGTTCCTGGATCTGCTCCTGCAGCGTTTAATACATTGCCTGCAAGTCCTGGGAAGGGGATCTTGATATCGGTGCTTGCCAACAGGGTAGGAATACCAAGTTTGCAAACAGCAAATACTGCAACAACGATGATGTAGGGAACCAAAGCCATCCATGCGCGAACAGCAGGAAGTTCGGTTGCTTCAGCCTCGTGAAGAGGAGCCATGCCGAAACGCTCACGTGCCTCGTTGACATTTCTTGGCTTTACGAACTTCAGGAAGATAACACTTACGCCCAACGAAACTAATGCTGCGCAAACGTCGGTCAATTCGTATGCGAAGTGGTTGGAGCACCACCACTGTACCAACGCGAAGGAAAAGCCGATTACTAAAGCATGCAACCAGCAGTCGCGAAGACCTTTGCGGCCATCAAGAATCAGCAGAACCAGCAGAGGTACTACCAGTGCAAATAAAGGTGCCTGATAACCAACAATAGCAGCAACGTGCTGAGCGGTTTCCAAAGCAGTGGATGCATCGCCTGCAGCAACCATGTTGCCTGCCGTGGTGATAGGAGTACCAGCAGCACCGTAGGCAACAGGTGCGGTGTTGGCAATCAAAACAGCAAGTGCAGCCTTTATAGGCTTAACACCGAGTGCCAGAAGCATCGTTGCGGTAATAGCGATCGGAGCACCAAAGCCAGCAAGTGCTTCAAGCAGGCCACCGAAGCAAAACGCAATCAGAACAGCCTGAACACGGATGTCGCCACCGCCTACGATATCGAAAAGACTCTTAAAGTCTTCTGAGCGGCCCGAAACAGAGGTTACTTCGTAGAACCATACCGCCATAATGATGATGAACACGATAGGGAACGCACCATAACAAGCGCCTTGTAAACCAGAGAGGAATGCAAGATGCGCTGGCATATGGAATGCAAATACTGCAACCAGGAATGCAACAAAGAGTGCAATGGCTGCAGAGACATGGGCTTTCGCCTTCACGCCAACCAGCATAATAAAGAATGCGGCAAGCGGGATGCATGCTACCAATGCCGAAAGGGCAAGGTTGCCTGCAACTGGGTCAACCGCGGCTTGAAACATAGAGACTCTCTTTCGAATCGGGGACAAATGAATAGATGCTAAGTCGCTTCTGAACTGGTACCTCAAAGTAATTCGGGAAACCGTCGAAGAGATGACTTAGAAAAATTCGATGTTTTTATACTAATGAGACATTGCCATTTGTCCTGTCTTGGTCGACTAGCGGTTATTTGTAACCTATGAAGGGCCGAATTTTGAGCCAAAAAGAGCCCAGAATACGGGAATGCCGTTGCCGAAAAGCTACACAGTCTAGCTCAATAAAAGATGGTTTTCAGGTATGCTAACGTCGCAGCGCTGAGAGAGTTTTGACTGCCTGCTTTGGCTTAGAAACGGAGAAAATCAGCGTTTGAGCTTGAGAAAAGCGATTTTAGAAAAGCTGCATTTTAAAACATGGTAAGGCAAGGAAAAGAGGAATGTCATGTATGTAACGTGCCTAGATCTTGAAGGAGTTCTTGTCCCTGAAATATGGATTGCATTTGCAGAAGCGAGCGGCATTCCTGAGCTAAAGCGTACGACACGCGATGAACCTGATTACGACAAGCTAATGAAGTTTCGCCTGGATATCTTGAAAGAGCATGGACTGGGACTTTCTGAAATCCAAAAAGTTATTGCAACAATCGACCCTATACCGGGCGCTAAAGAGTTTCTCGATGAGCTGCGCACGATGTGCCAGGTTATTATCATCAGTGATACGTTTACTCAATTTGCTAAGCCTCTCATGGAAAAACTCGGTTGGCCTACGCTGTTTTGCAATGAGCTTGAAGTGGCAAAAACAGGGGAAGTAACTGGTTTTAAAATGCGCTGCGAACAGTCAAAGCTGACAACGGTACGCGCCTTGCAAAGTGCTGGACTGGAAACTATTGCAGCAGGAGACAGCTTTAACGATTTAGGAATGATTCGTGCAAGTAAGGCGGGCTTTCTCTTTAAGAGTACCGACTCTATCAAAGCAGATAATCCTGATGTTCCTGCCTTTGAAACCTATGATGAACTGATGGACGCTATCAAAGACGTTATTTCGTAGTTTGTGTATCTCTTAAACAGGCTTTTTGAACAGACCCTTTGCGCAGGTTTTCTTGCACAAGGGGTCTGTTTGCTTTTGTTAGTAACTTCAAGTCTATTGAGGGTGGTTCAAGTGTCTTTGCGGAATAATTCCCATGACGAAATAATTCCTATGAAGCAGATATGGCCCCAAAATAGCAGTTTGGTGAAAATGCAAGATTATTAGGTTTCTCAATAGGTAAGCATCTAAAATATCTTTCACTATGGTCTAGCCCGAACAAAAGCAAAGGATGCCTATGGAAAATATGCCGTCCGCTATGGAGCCAGACAGCGAAGAGGTAAAAAGGCCTTCAAGGCAGTGTGCTAAGGAGGCTTCGCTGTGAAAATAATTCAGTATCTTAAAAGTTCAAAAGTGGCGGTAATTCTTATTACCCTTCTGCTGATCGTGCAGGCATTTGCTGATCTGTCCTTGCCGCGATATACCTCTGATCTGGTTGATGTAGGAATTCAGCAAGGCGGTATTGAGCATGCATCTCCTAATGAGATGAGCGTTGATACGTTTAACTATCTTTGCATGCTCGCAGACAATGATGCCGAACAGCTTATTTGCGATTCGTATGCACTTGAGGGATCAGACAAGGACGACTCTGGTCGTTATGTTTTGACTGATCAAGGGAAAAAGAATCAAAGCGATCTGGATTCTGCCATTGCTCTTCCTTTGGTATTGGTTCATATGTCCGACATCATGGGTTCGATGTCTGATGACGCTGCAAAGAGTGCCTCGGCAAACAGTAATTCGTCATCATCGTCTGCACAGGCTTCTGCCGAATCTTTTTCTGACGGCAACACCTCAGCGGTGATACAAAACCTTATCCAGTCAGGCTCGCTCGATTGGTCTCAGCTTTATGCTGCCTATGAATCGGGTGCTCTTACCAAGTCAGAAATTCAGTCCTTTATCGAACAGGCGCGTCAGGCCTTTGGTGGCATTGATGATTCGCTGATTCAGCAACAGGCGATTGAGGCGGTAAAGGCTGAATATAGCGACCTTGGAATGGACTTAGGAGCAATCCAGCTGCAATACCTTGCGTGGTTAGGTGCTCAGATGCTTGCGGTGGCAGCCTTGATGATGGCGGCTTCCATTTCGGTTGGTTTTGTCGCGTCGCGCACTGCTGCAAAAATCGCCCGCACCTTGCGCGAGCGTCTATTTGAAAAAGTCGTTTCATTTTCCGATGCTGAGGTGCAATCGTTTTCGGCAGCTTCTCTGATTACGCGTGGTACTAACGATATTCAGCAGATCCAGATGGTGCTGGTTATGTTTTTGCGCATGGTTTTGTATGCGCCTATCTTGGCAATTGGTGGCATTATCATGGTTTCGCAGACAAATCTTGCGATGAGCTGGATTATCGTTTTGGCGATCGTAATTATTGGTATCGTGATTGCGCTTTTGATGGCGCTCGCCCTGCCGAAATTCAAGATTATGCAAAAGCTTATCGATCGCGTGAATCTGGTTTCGCGCGAAATGCTTACGGGTATGTCAGTTATTCGTGCTTTTGATAGACAGGAATACGAAGAGGCGCGCTTTGATAAAGCAAGTACTGCCCTGTATAAAACACAGCTGTTCACTAATCGTGTTATGACCTTCATGATGCCTACTATGATGCTTGTCATGAATGGCGTTTCTGTTTTGATCGTTTGGGTTGGCGGATCATATATTGATTCGGGTGTTATTCAGACCGGCGATATGATTGCGTTTATTACCTATTCGATGGTCATCGTTATGTCGTTTTTGATGATCAGTATGATTGCTATCATGCTGCCACGTGCCGACGTAGCTGCTCAGCGTGTTAATGAGGTTCTTGGTACAGAAAACAGTATTCATGATCCTAGTCAGTCTCAAGCTGATCAGCTTGATGATAAGGCGAAGGGCTTATCGGTTGAATTCGATAACGTAACTTTTGCTTATAACGAAGGAAGCGATCCAGTTCTTAAAAACATTTCCTTTATGGCGCAGCCTGGCAAAACAACGGCCATCATTGGCTCAACGGGTTCAGGTAAATCAACCATCATGAAACTTATTGAACGTTTTTATGATGTGACCCAAGGCGCGATTCGTGTTGGGGGAGTTGATGTCCGCTCGATGAAACAGCATGAATTGCGTCGTGAATTGGGCTATGTTCCTCAAAAAGCGTTTTTGTTTTCAGGAACGATCGAATCGACCATCGCTTACGCTGATTCCGAAATGGATAAAGACAAGGTGTATAAAGCGGCAGAAATTGCACAAGCCACTGAATTTATCACGGCAAAAGAAAAGGGATTCGATTCGGCAATCAGCCAGGGTGGTACTAACGTATCTGGCGGTCAGCGTCAGCGTTTATCAATTGCGCGTGCACTGGCAAGCGATGCTCGTGTTCTTTTGTTCGATGATAGTTTTTCTGCGCTTGACTATGCGACCGATGCGCGTCTGCGTCATGCACTTGCTACGCAAGCGGCGGGTAAAACCGTTATTGTAGTGGCTCAGCGTATCGCAACAGTGCTTAATGCAGATCAGATTCTGGTTTTAGAAGATGGTGAATTAGTTGGCGTAGGTACTCACAAAGAATTGCTTTCTTCTTGTCCTACTTACAGAGAGATTGCTCAATCGCAGCTATCGGAAGAAGAATTGGAAGGAGGTGTTGCTTAAATGGATCGTCATAACAACAAAACGTTTGATTCTCATGAAAGTGAGCATTCCGACTCTCCCATTGCGGCTCGTGCGAATACCGGTAGACGTCGAGGTCATGGACCGGGTGGGCATCACATGATGTCGGGCGAGAAGGCTAACGACTTCAAGGGCTCCATAAAGAAGCTCGTGCAGTTTATGGGCCGTTTTAAGATTGCTATTGGCGTTGTTTTCGTTTTTGCAATTGCCTCTACGGTTTTTAATATTGTTGGTCCAAGGGTCCTTTCAACTGCAACAACGGAATTATTTGAGGGAATCAGTGCCAAAATTGCAGGTACAGGCGACATAGATTTCAATGCAGTTGGAACTATTTTACTTATTACCTTAGGGCTGTATGCGTTTTCTTCAGTATGCTCGTTTGTACAGGGTTGGTTAATGACTCATGTGACGCAGCGAACTACCTATCTGTTGCGTCAAAAGATTTCCCAGAAAATGGATGCACTTCCTATGGGGTATTTCGAGCGTACGAGCACGGGCGATATTTTATCCCGCATTACAAACGATGTTGATACGCTTGGAATGAACCTAAATCAGGGTATTACCACGCTCATTACTTCCATTACAACCATTATCGGTGTGTTGGTAATGATGTTGAGCATGAATGTTTTTATGACGCTTATCGCTCTTTTGGTCATCCCTCTTTCTGCGGTGCTCGTAAAAGTAGTAGTGAGCCACAGCCAGAAATATTTCCGCATGCAGCAAAACCGTTTGGGTGCTATCAACGGCCAGGTTGAGGAAACGTTTTCCGGACAGGCAGTTGTACGCGCCTTTGGTAAGGAAGAAGAAACGCTCGAGAAGTTTCGTAAGACGAATGCGGAATTATATGAATCAGCTTGGAAGTCGCAGTTTTTATCGGGTTTGATGATGCCTGTCATGAACTTTGTAAGCAACTTAGGCTACGTTGCTGTTGCGGTTGCTGGTGCGCTGTTTGCCATCAATGGGCGCATTACGGTAGGTGATATTCAGGCGTTCATTCAATATGTGAAAAACTTCACGCAGCCCATCACTCAGCTGGCACAAGTCTCTAACGTGTTGCAGCAAATGGCGGCAGCAGCAGAGCGCGTATTCGAATTTCTTGATGCAGAAGAAGAGCCTGTTGAGCAGGCAAAGGTTCAGGCAAAAGACGTAAGCTGTGATGTTGAGTTTGATCATGTTCGCTTTGGCTATGATCCTCAAACGCCTATTATTAAAGACTTTTCTGCGAAGGTTTCCGCTGGTCAAACCATTGCATTGGTGGGACCGACAGGAGCCGGTAAGACAACTATGGTTAAGTTGCTTATGCGTTTTTATGACGTAAACGGCGGAGCAATTCGTATTGGCGGACATGATGTGCGCGATTTCGATCGTGATGATCTGCGCTCGCTCTTTGGTATGGTTCTTCAGGATACCTGGCTTTTTAAGGGTTCGGTTCGTGAAAACATTCGCTATGGTCGTCTTGATGCAAGCGATGAAGAAGTGGAAGCTGCCGCAAAAGCGGCCTTTGCTGACACCTTTATTCGCACCTTGCCCGGTGGCTATGATATGGAAATAAATGAAGATGCAAGCAATATCAGCCAAGGTCAGCGTCAGCTTCTTACGATTGCTCGTGCCGTATTGGCAAATCGAAAGATGCTTATTTTAGATGAGGCAACAAGTTCGGTAGACACGCGTACAGAAGAGCGAATCCAGATGGCAATGGACAACCTCATGAAGGGGCGTACGTCATTTGTTATTGCTCATCGCCTATCTACCATTCGAAATGCAGATCTTATTTTGGTTTTGCAAGAGGGAGATATCGTTGAACAGGGCACTCACGAAGAGCTTCTTGCCCGTGGTGGCGCCTATGCTGATCTATATAATTCCCAGTTTGCGCAATAGACTTCCAAAATAAAATCGAAGGTGAATGTCCAACTTCGGGTTAATTCCAAATTCGGATTATTAGCTGAAAGGGGCCTAGGGCATACTTTTGTGTCGGGTTATAGGGCAAAGGGGACCTAGGGAGGGCATGCTTTCGTATCGGGTTATAGGATAAAAGGGACTTTGGGCGTACTTTCGTATCATGGACAGTATCGAGGACGAAATCCCGTATAAAACAGAGGTTCCAAACTAAAGGGAGGCTTAATGGCCTATAACCCTAAAGGGACAAAAAAGAGGCTAAGGAGTTTGTTTTTCCCTAGCCTCTTGGCGTTTTAAGTAGGCTTGTGCTTGTTGATTTTTTACTTAGCTTTACCCTGATTTGCTACCGCATCAATTTTGGCAGCGATAGTTGCCTCATCGCCCACATAGCGTTTATCAAGCACGTTAAAGTCCTGGTCGAAGGTGTATACCAAAGGCACACCGGTAGGAATATTCACACCAACAATTTCGTCGTCAGAGAGCTTGTCGAATTGCTTTACCAAGGCGCGTAATGAATTGCCATGAGCGACGATTAAAACACGCTTACCAGCGCGCATTTGAGGCTCAATGGTTTCTTTGAAGTAAGGCCATGCACGAGCAATAGTGTCTTTCAGGCATTCGGTCAAGGGCATTTCTTCTGCAGGAGCATCGCGATAAGGAGCAAGAAGGCGAGGATTGCGCTCGTCGTCTTCGCTTAGTGCCGGAGGCTGAACGTCAAAGCTACGGCGCCAGATTTTAACCTGGTCTTCACCGTATTTTGCTGCGGTGTCGGCTTTGTTGAGTCCTTGTAGAGCACCATAGTGGCGTTCGTTGAGGCGCCACGTTTTGATAACAGGAAGCCATTCGCGATCCATAGATTCCAAAACCAAGTTAAGGGTATGGATGGCTCGCTTAAGGTAAGACGTGTAGCAGATGTCAAAATCGAATCCAGCTTCAGAAAGCGCACGGCCTCCCTCTGCTGCTTCTTTGCGACCGGTATCAGTAAGGTCAACATCCATCCAGCCGGTGAAGAGGTTCAGCTTGTTCCATTCGCTTTCTCCGTGGCGAATAAGAACGAGCTGCATGGTCGTGTCTGTCATAAAAAGTCACCATCTTTCTTGTTGGGCAAAATACCACACAAAATTATACCTATATGAAGCCGAACGCGAAGTGCGAGGTAGATAAGCGTTGCATTTACCAGCATGTAGGGTTTTGTGGTGCGGGTCGGTAGCTACCTGTGTTGGATTGCTGCGGTGGCAGCCGTATGTAAACAAACAAGAAATGCCCTTCCTGACAGAAGGGGGGTATATTGTGCAGGCAAGCGGGAAAATGTTATCGATCTGCTTTAACTTTTGTTTGAATCGGCAGGTAGCTTACATGAAAGTAATAAGAAAACACTATTCTGATTATTTGCGCATTCTTGCTTTTTGAAGGTAAAGAGGGTGGTCAGCAAAGAAAACCATTTGGTATCTGTGGCTGTGGTCTTACTTACCTTCAAAGCAAAGTATGAGGTCTGCATAAGATACGAGGTCTGTATAAGACCAACTTTTTAAGAAACGTACGTGAAGGGATTGATATGACGAAAGGACGCGCAAGGGGCTTTATTGTCCTGCTGCTTATAGCAGTGCTTAGTGCTTGTGCCTTGGTTGGACTATCAGGGTGCCAAAGCGCTTCTTCGCCAACAGGAAGCGGCACTCTTCGTGTGGGTGTTCGTGCCGATATTGTTAATTTTGGTTATCTCAATGAACAAACCGGCAAGTATTACGGTATGGAAATTGATTTAGCTAATGAAATGGCAGATCGACTGGGATATTCCGATGTTGAATTCGTGACGGTAACTCCCGATGATCGTAAGGATAAGCTCCTTAACGGGGATGTAGACTGTCTGATAGCTTGCTATTCCGTTTCTGATTCGCGCTTGGAAAATTTTGATTTTTCTCCTGTCTATTACACAGATGCGACTCCGGTAATGGTTGAGAATAGCTCAAAGATCACCGACATTGCCCAGCTTAAAGATGGCACGTTTGGTATTATGTCGGGTTCGAATGCGGGTCCTCTTTTGGCCATCAAACTCTACGATCTTGGCATCATTGGAGAAGAGGTAATTTCCAATACTGATGAGGGTACCCAATACGATCATGCCGCGGTACTTAAATTCCCCTCCTATGAAGATCTTTCAGTAGCTCTTGAAGAAGGAACGGTCGATGCGGCAGTTTTGGACGGAGCTTTTGTGGATACCTATATCAATGACGATCGCAGCCTGTTAGAAAACTTCAGCATTGCAGATCAGCAATATGCAGTTGCAACGCAGAAGGGCTCAAGCCTTTCTCAGCCTGTAGCTGAAACAATTCAAGCAATGCTTGATGACGGCACTATTGCGACTTTGATCGACAAGTGG
>USIG01000038.1 GCA_900554685.1 uncultured Cryptobacterium sp. | reverse complement strand
TCATTGGCGATAAGAACTATGGGTATGATTACGTCTGTGGTCTTGCTGATATGCTCGCTTTAGGCACGCCTCGATTTATCAGCGCCGAAGGATTAGATATTATTGGCATGGATATTGAAGCTCAGATGAATAAAGCTCGCCAAGCACTCAGCCATCTTGATTAGAAGCTTATTTTCCAAACTTATTTTTTTGAATCTATTTGGCTTATCAACAGATAATCACTTATTCGAAAGTCTGTTCAAGGCACTTTCCCTTTATGATGGTGAAACATCCCAAGACAAAAGCCACAACAATAAGAGAAAGTGCCAATATCCATTCCGCTTCCCAGCTAATTTCCGCTACCCCCGCAAAAAGTGTTGCAGCACCTGCACCGGCAAGATTAACCACAATCGCAACACGAGAATATATAAGGGTATAATCGCGCGGCCCGGTAATCTGGCGAGTAAAAGTTGCTCCAAGAGCATCTACAGCAGCATAGAGAACACCGCACAAAAGTCCTCCTACATATATAAAGATAAAAGATACTGAAGCTCCAAACCACAAACACAGAATACTTAAAGCGCCACACACGCAAGGGATTGCAAGGGCTCCTAAAAGACTCTTATCACTAAGCGCTCCAAGCAAAACCTTACTCAGAGCAGAACACACCATAATGCATGCTGCTATAGCTGAAGCAAGCATGATCGCTTGCGTGCTTGTTATGCCAGCAATACCGTTATCTGCCAAATAATAGATATAAGTCGCGAAAAGATTTCCTACCACGGTCATCGCATTGAAAATGCCCATCGTTACCATAAGGGTATAAAACACAGGAGATCTAAACATTATTCGAGCAGACACACCCCACTGCTTGCCCTTTTTGGAACTCTTTTCCGAGACAGACTCAGATAAGGATGTATCACTAGATGCGATAGATGAACTTCCTTTATGAGATACCGCATAAGAGTCATCATGCGACGTACTCGCTTGGAAAGCAAAGGGATGAAGCCCAAGTTCGGAAGGATAACTTCGAATAAGAACGAGACTAGCTAGCAATCCAACTACTAATACTATGGCCGCGAAAATAAGGTAGGCAGCACGCCAGTTGGCGCATGAAAAAATGACGCCTCCTACCATACTCCAGAGAGCACCACCAACGCCCGACATTGAAAAACAAAGCCCGACAAAAAAGCCTGTTCGCACGGCAAACCAACGATTAATAAGAGTCGGAACAGCCAAAAACATCAAAGAAACAATACCGAGTCCTATAAGAATGCCTGAAATATAAAACTGCCAAATTTCAGACCAAAGTGCACAAAGACCCATTCCAAAAGCGACAAGACATACAGAAAGAGACAAAACCGCTCTTATATCAAAACGCTCCATCAAATTTCCCGCTAAGGGACAAGCAATCGCACCCAGCAAATATATCAAGGTGATAGTGAACGTAAACTGACTAGAGCTCGCCCCTAAACTTGAAGAGACAGGTACAACAAAAATTGACCAGGTGTTATACACCAAAGCACAAGGACCCAAGCATATAAGAATGCCTGCGAGAAGTATCATTACATGCCGAATAGACAAAGATGCTTTTTGCGTCGACAAGTTCAAAAAATTCCCTCTGCCGCTCCCGTAAATAGCGAAAGAATAGTACTAACTGCCATGCACTAGCTCATACGCATCATTACGAGACAAACCGTATTCTTTCCGCAAAATGCGCACGATATCTTTTTTAGTATGACTGCCCTCTTTGAGCAAAGCATCTACCCGCTCTTGAGAAGAGAGTCTAGCGTCTTCTCGTTGCGCTTCAATCTCAACTTCATTAGGAGCATCAATCACAACAACGATTTCCCCTTTGATACCGTCATGCTGCTCACGATCCTTAAACGCATCAAAAACATCGCCAACAGGACCACGAAGAATTTCCTCATGAACCTTTGTCAATTCACGACAGACCGCAACCCGACGATGTGGCATAAGCTCAGCAATCGCCTCCAGGGCAGAAACCAAACGTTGAGGGCTCTCATAAAAGATTAATACTGCATCGAGTGACTTCAGCTGTTCAAGCAAGCGCTTACGCTCCCCTGCTTTACGCGGGAAAAAAGCACCAAAATAGAACGATTGAGCAAAAAATCCACTTGCAACATACGCAGTCGTGAGTGCCGTGGGACCAGGAAGAACTTCTACTTTTCCCCCAGCGCAAAGAACTGCATCTACCAAACGCTGACCAGGATCAGAAACACCTGGCATTCCTGCATCGGAGGCATAAGCTATGGTTTCGCCCGCTAAAACACGGCTGGCTATTTGTTGGGCTTTTGCAGAAAGAGTTGCCTCATCCAAACGCTCAAGCGACTTACGTATACCAAGAACACTTAAAAGCTTGCCTGTTACACGCGTATCTTCGCAACACACAACATCACAATAAGAAAACGCCTTGCGAGCACGTTCGGTGATATCCCCCAAATTACCTAAGGGAGTCGGGCAAATTATGAGCTTACCCTCGCTTTTATTAACCATAGCTTAGCCTACTTTTATGCTTCTTATTCTTCAACCGCAGCGATTACTTCAACTTCAACAAGAGCACCTTTTGGCAATCCTGCAACCCCTACCGCAGAACGAGCAGGCAACTGCTTGCCAAAGGATTGCGCATAAACTTCGTTGAATTCTGAAAAATTGGAGATGTCATTAAGAAAACAAGTGGTTTTAATAACGTGATCAAAGTCAGTTCCCGCTGCCTCTAACAGACCTGCAACATTTTTCATAACCTGAGCAGATTGTTCTTGGATAGTGGAGCCAACAAGCTCTCCCGTTTCGGGGTCAAGTGCAATCTGACCCGAAGCGAAAAGAATACCATTGACAACAACACCCTGAGAGTAAGGACCAATAGCTGCAGGAGCTTTTTTCGTGCTTATAGAATGCATACTTTCTTCCTTTTTACGAATTGGTAATATAACTAGTGATAACGTATCGCTGTTAAGAGAATATTTCATAACAGTGTATTCATACAATAGAGTAAAGGACATCCATGTTAACGCTCGCAACATTTGAAGAAGCTGCAAAAAAAGTTAAAGAAGTAACACAAGAAACGAAACTTATTTACAGCCATCATTTCAGCAAAGAAACCGGCAATGAAGTTTATTTGAAACCTGAAAACATGCAACGAACCGGTGCATATAAAGTTCGTGGTGCTTACTACAAAATCAGCACCTTGACCGATGAAGAGCGCTCGCGTGGTCTTATCACTGCCTCTGCCGGTAACCATGCCCAAGGTGTTGCTTACGCAGCGCGTAAATACGGTGTACCTGCAACGATCGTTATGCCTACCACCACTCCTCTTATTAAGGTTGAGCGCACTAAAGAGCAAGGGGCGGAAGTAGTACTTGCAGGCGATGTTTACGACGAAGCGTATGAACATGCTCTAAAACTAGCTGAAGAGCGTTCCCTTACTTTTATTCATCCTTTCAATGATCCAATTCTTGCCGCTGGACAAGGTTCAATCGCCATGGAAATTGTTCAAGAGCTTCCCTTAGTTGATATCATTTTAGTACCTATCGGAGGCGGCGGATTAGCAACGGGAGTTTCCACCTTAGCAAAAATGCTTAATCCCCGCATTAGCGTAATAGGTGTTGAACCAGCAGGAGCAGCCTGCATGAAAGCATCTCTTGAAGCAGGACACGTAGTTAAGCTTCCTAGTGTCAATACAATTGCCGATGGTACTGCCGTACTTGAACCTGGCGACCAAATTTTCCCCTATATTCAGGAAAACATTGACGATATCATCACCGTTGAAGATGACGAGCTTATTGTTGCTTTCTTGGATATGGTTGAAAGCCATAAGATGATTGTAGAAAATTCTGGTCTTCTTACCGTTGCAGCTTTAAAGCATCTCGATGTTAAAGACAAAAAGATTGTTTCCATCTTGTCTGGCGGCAACATGGACGTAATTACCATGTCATCCGTGGTGCAGCACGGTCTTATTCAACGTGACCGAATTTTCACAGTTTCGGTTCTTTTGCCCGATCGTCCTGGCGAGCTTGTTCGAGTTGCCCAAACCATCGCCGATCAAAATGGCAATGTAGTACGACTTGACCACAATCAGTTTGTTACCGCAAACAGAAATGCTGCAGTTGAACTACGAGTAACCATCGAAGCCTTTGGTACCGACCACAAAAAACGAATTGTCCAAGCTCTCGAAGATCACGGGTTCAGACCAAAACTTATTCAAGTACATCTCTAAAATTACAAGTGGCGCTTTCCGCGCCACTTTTTGTCTTTTCATCAATTCGTTCAGTTTGCTTTTTATATGCCACTAGCTAAATACCACGAGCCAAATCATAAATAACTTTGACAAGAAAGATCGCAATAACGACAAGAGTGATTGGCCGAGCCACCAAGCTTCCCTTCGAGGTAAATTGATGCGACCCTAAGAAATTACCAGCGATGCAAAATACTCCCGCTAATAGCCCAAGAGGTATAAGAACTTGCCCATGATAGAGAAAGACTGCCAATGCGGAAAGATTTGTTGTCAGGTTAATCGCTTTTGTAATGCCTGCAGCTGCATCCAAGCGTAATTGCGCTATTCCGGTAAGCAAAAGCATAAGAAATGTTCCCGTACCAGGTCCATAAAACCCATCATATATGCCAACGCAAAAAGCTATCATCGTGCAAATTACCATGGTTTTCTTCCCTGAAAGAGTAGAAACAACATCATTTGAAAGCTTCTTGGAACGCATAACGTAAAACGCCGTAAACGGCAGCACGACAATCAATAAGACTTTTAAGAAAAAATCATCAACAAGAAGTACTAAATTCGAACCTAAACTTGATCCAAAAATAGCGCTTGCAACACAAGGAAGTGCAAGCTTTAACTGAATAAACCCTGATCTTGCATAATGCCAGGTAGAAATCAGAGTGCCTAAGGCGGAACCCAACTTATTTGTCGCAAGAGCAGCGTGAGTAGGAAGGCCTACAATCATAAAAGCGGGAAGAGAAATTAGACCTCCTCCTCCCGCAATAGAGTCAACATAACCCGCAATAAAAAGAAGAACACCTATTACGAGCAAACCCCACCAGGGTACGCCAAAGAAATTTTGAACTACCTCAAGAAACGCTTCCACTAAGCTCATACCATCCTTTGGCGTTACAACTACTACTCTTGAGTTGAAATACTATCTTTTACCACTTCCTCTTCTGTACTAAAGACAGCACACGTATCTCCTGAATCAGGATGGCGAGGCAATTCGTGAGGCTGACGCTGAGCAAGATCTTCCTCAAGATTTGCTTTAGCAACCGAAATCATAAGCTTAATACGATTGAGCTGATTAACCTCAGATGCACCTGGATCGTAGTCAACTGCAACGATATTTGTTCCCTTGTAACGGCGGCGCAGTTCCTTAATAACCGCTTTACCAACTACATGGTTAGGTAGGCAAGCAAATGGCTGTGCACACACAATATTAGGAGCGCCACTGCGAATAAGCTCAACCATCTCTGCTGTTAAAAGCCAACCTTCACCCATCGAATTGCATAGAGAAAGAATTTCTTCTGCATAGCTTGCCAAGGTGAAAATATCCGTTGGAGGCTCAAATCGATTAGATTGAGCAAGAGCATCGTTCATCGGTTTACGTAATTTCGCTATAGCTTTCAGCGCCGCACGTGCACCAGTTGCTCCTTTCTTGGACTTTCCAACACCTTCCTGCTGGAAGATTGATCCAGCAATACCGAACAGGAAGAAATCGACCAAACCCGGAACAACCGCTTCGCAGCCTTCAGATTCAATAACATCAACAACCTGATTATTGGCCGTCGGATGGAATTTAACCAAAATCTCGCCTACTACACCGACACGAGGTTTTGTTCCCTCTCCTTGTAAGGGCAGGTTATCAAAGTCATCAACGATTGCCCGCACTGTTTTCTTATAGCGACCAAACTTTTCACCCTCATAAACCTGCTGCTTACACTTAGCCATCCAGTAATCAAACAGATTCTGAGCCGCATGAGGTTCAATCTCATAAGGACGCGTACGATACAAACATTGCATGAGCAAATCACCATAGAAAAGGGCAAATACCGCGTTGTAGAGCATCGTAGCGGAAAGCTTAAACCCAGGATTGGATTCGTCTAACTTCTTAAACGCCAAAGAGATTACCGGAATGTGACCAAGCCCTGCAGCCTTGAGCGCCTTACGGATAAGTGAAATATAGTTGGTTGCACGACAACCACCACCTGTTTGCGTAATGATGACAGCTAGTTTGTCGGTGTCATATCGACCAGAGGTAACTGCTTCCATGATTTGGCCAGTTACCAAAATTGAAGGATAGCAGATGTCGTTGTTGACGTATTTCAAACCAGCATCAACGGCACCATGGTCTACTGCCGGTAGTAATTCCATGTTGTAGCCGTTTGCCCTAAAGATAGGAAGCAGCAAATCGAAATGAATAGGAGCCATTTGGGGACACAAAATGGTATACCCTGCCTCTTTCATTTCTTTGGTGAACTGTACCTTAGGAAATGCGGTAGATTCAGCCTGTAAGGCATGATCGCCTTTCAAAGCCTTCGCCAACGCTGCTTCTTCCTCTTTTGTCATAAGACGATGATCGCTTTGTACTTCCTCGGCGGTTTCTTGAGCAATTTCTGCTGCAACAGCTGCACCAGCTTCGGCTTCTCGTTTACCAGTTTTAGCTTCGATAGCTGCCTCACGCGCCCGTACATCAGCCTCGAGCTGATCACCATCGATACCACAGACAGGACAGCCTCCCTGGATAGCGTTTTTCTCCGCACGTTCTTCAGCCTGATCTTTCAAAGCAGCCAAAAGAGAACGCACACGAATACGAGCAGCACCAAGATTTGATACCTCGTCAATCTTAAGTACGGTATAAATCTTGCCTGAACCTTCTAAAATCTCTTGGACCTGATCAGTGGTAATCGCATCAAGACCACAACCAAAGCTGTTAAGTTGAATCAAATCCAAGTCATCACGCTGGGTTACCACCTTAGCTGCACGATATAAACGGGTATGATACATCCATTGGTCTACTGCGCGTAAAGGACGCTCGACTTGTCCCATATGAGCAACGGAGTCTTCGGTAAATACTGCCAGACCAAAACTGGTCAGCAATTCTGGAATGGCATGATTGATTTCTGGGTCCCCGTGATAAGGACGACCAGCAAGAACAATACCATGAACACCATGCTCTTCAATCCACTCGAGAGTTTCCATGCCCTTTTGGTGGATATCTTCATGAACCTGCTCATCTTCTGCCCATGCCGCATCAACTGCTTGAGCAACCTCATCTTTTGTAGGAAGAGGTCCATCACCCATAAGCTCTGGATGCTTCTCAACAAGTTCGACATAGAGACGCTCTTTGAGTTTGTCCTTCATGTGATAAGGCACAAAGGGATTCAGGAACTGAATATCGGTTTCATTGAGCGCATCAACGTTGAGTTTAAGCGCCTCAGAATAGCTCATAACAATAGGACAATTGAAGTGATTGCCTGCGGTCTCGTCTTCTTGACGCTCGTATTTAGCACAGGGCATCCAGATAAAATCGATGTCCTTATCCAGTAAATTCATAATGTGGCCATGTGAAAGTTTTGCAGGATAGCAAACACTCTCTGAAGGCATTGACTCAATACCCGCTTCATAGGTCTTTTTCGTAGAAGGATCAGAAAGCACTACACGAAAACCGAGTTCAGTAAAGAATGTGAACCAGAAAGGATAATTCTCGTACATATTAAGCGCACGAGGAATACCAACGCTAGCGCGCGTTGCCTCATCTTTTGAAAGCGGTGTGTAATGATCGAAAATTCGATGCGTTTTATACTCAAAAAGATTAGGTACCTTTGCCGCCTCATTCGCTAAGCCAGCACCCTTTTCGCAACGATTACCCGTGATAAAACGACGGTGCTTACCAGTTGTTTCATCAATGCCAAAGTCGTTAATAGTGAGCAAACAATGGTTAGAGCAAGCCTTGCAACGAATATTGCGATGGGTTGGTTCGAGAGCCTCAAGAGATGCAAGGTCAAGCATAGTGGTTTGTGCGGGTTTGCCGGTGCGAGCCTCAAAATCATGAGCACGATCACGTGCAAGAAGAGCTGCGCCATAAGCACCCATGTTACCTGCAATATCTGGGCGAACCGCATTCGTTTCAGCAAGCTGTTCAAAAGAGCGCAATACAGCATCGTTTAAGAATGTTCCACCCTGAACAATTACTTTGCTCCCAACCTCGCGAGGATCACGGATTTTAATAACCTTAAACAGTGCGTTCTTAATAACAGAAAGAGCTAAGCCAGCCGCAATATCCCCAACGGTCGCTCCTTCTTTTTGAGCTTGCTTAACACGGCTATTCATAAACACCGTACAACGACTGCCAAGATCAACAGGATTACGTGCCTGAATAGCACTTTGGGCAAATTCAGAAACCGTTAAGTTAAGGCCAGATGCAAAACTTTCAATAAATGAGCCGCAGCCCGAAGAGCATGCCTCATTGAGCATAATGTGCTCAATGACCCCGTCCTTGACACGTAAGCACTTCATGTCCTGGCCACCAATATCAAGAATAAATTCAACACCAGGAAGCATTTCCTCAGAGCCACGAAGATGAGCTACGGTTTCGATTTCACCTGAATCAACGCAAAGAGCCTCAAGCAAAAGAGCTTCACCATAACCAGTAACCGTCACATGGCCAATGGTTACCTTTGGTTTGCCTGTTGCAGAATCAACAGGAAGCTGTCCATACAAATCAGCTACAGCACGCTTTGCGCAACCGAGAACATCGCCCTTATTGTTCATATACGAGCTCCACAACAGCGCCCCGTCTTCAGAAATAAGAGCAGCTTTAAACGTGGTAGAACCGGCATCAATGCCTAAATAGGCAGTTCCTGAATAGGTAGTCAGATCTTCGCGACGAACAACTTCTTTATCGTGGCGTTCCTTGAATTCCTTATAGTTCTGCTCATCCTTGAACAAAGGAGGAAGACGCACTACTTCACTACCCTGAATGTCGCCAAGGTTCTCTAAACGCTCAACAACATCACGCAATAATTCAGGCTTTGCATTCGAACTAGCAAGCGCGCAACCACCTGCAACAAAAAGATGGGCATTATCAGGAACAATAATATGCTCATCATCCAATTCAAGCGTTTCATAGAAACGCTTACGCAATTCAGGCAGATACTGCAAAGGGCCACCTAAAAAGGCAACATAGCCGCGAATAGGCCTACCACAGGCAAGACCTGAAATAGTTTGGGTAACTACTGACTGAAAAATCGAAGCTGCAATGTCTTCTTTGCGAGCTCCTTCATTAAGAAGGGGCTGAACGTCGGTCTTTGCGAATACCCCGCAACGACTCGCAATAGGATACAAAACGGTATGGTGCTTGGCCAATTCATTAAGACCACTTGCATCAGTATCCAACAAGGAGGCCATCTGATCGATAAAAGCACCCGTACCACCTGCGCAGGTACCATTCATGCGCTGTTCAATGCCATTGTCGAAATAAATTATCTTGGCATCTTCGCCACCAAGTTCGATCGCAACATCTGTTTTTGGAATAAATGTTTCAACGGCAGTTTTTGAGGCAATAACCTCTTGAACAAATTCCAAGTTGAGCCACTGAGAAAGCAAAAGACCACCGGAACCAGTAATTGCAATAGTAGCAGGCTGGTCAGGGAATTGTTGTGCAGCTTCGCGCAGCACTTCTAATACCGTTGCACGAACATCAGCATGATGTCGACGGTATACGGAATATATTATTTGCTGATTTTCGTCCAACACAGCAACTTTAACCGTAGTTGAACCTACATCAATGCCCAAATGAAGTCGCGTTGCGCTACTAGTTTCGGGTGCCATCGAAATCTCCTTACAATCTAATTGGTTCGCCTGGTTTAATAAAAAGCAAACGCATAGCAATAAGCGCCATTGTTTTTGAATCTTCCTTCATGCCTGTTTCAACCCAGTGGGTAATTACCCCCAGGTATGCAGAGGCATAAAACGAAATGTAATAGCTAACAAAAGGATCAGGATCATTGCGATATTTTTCATGAAGCACACCCCGAATAAGGGTGGTACAGAAGCTATCGCGCAGGCGCGGTCCAAAGCCAGGATCTCCCCCCGGTCCTAGCACCGCATGCAAAAAATCACCTTGTCCACGTAAGTAGTCAAAAAGCGATACTAAAAATGGAAGCGGCTTTTTGGAAACACAATAAGCCATGACATCTTTGACCGAAAGTACGCTCATTTCATTTTGAATACGTAAAATGTCGTTCATGATTTCGTCTTCAAAAGAAAGCAAGAGATGTTCCTTGTCGGAAAAATGATTGTAAAAGGTTCCACGATTCAAATCAGCTGCACCACACAAATCATTTACCGTAATAGCCTCAAAACCCTTTGATTCCATAAGGGTAATCAGTGCACTGCGCAACGCACGCTTTGATCGAACGATACGCCGATCCACACTGTGAGACACAGAACGACACGAGCGATCCTGTACTTCGGTGTATGCCACTACTTTTATACTCCTGTGCGCTTTTAAATCACTTTAAAACATGTCTCTCATAAGCGCTTACATCATTCAATAGATTCAAGGCTTACGAATATCGCTATTATATTTCAACACAACGCCGAATAATAGACACAGTGTTCAAAAACATACCTTTTAACAAAAATGTCAAAAAGTAACTATCATTCGATACTGCACCCGCAGCGAAAGCTTTTTTGGTAAGCTTTCATATGACGTACCGTATACGGAAAGGCGTTGCTTTTATGCAAATTACTCCAGAAGAAATTGCTGAAACCCTCGCAATGGTTAGTCAACAGCATCTCGATATTCGCACCATCACTCTCGGTCTTAACCTTCGGGCTTGCACCCATGAAGATGTTCACGTTATTGCGAAAAAAGTGTATGACCACATGACACACGCGGCAGAAAAGTTAGTTCCTACTGCTGAGCAACTTGAACGTGAATATGGAATTCCTATTGTTAACAAGCGAATTTCTGTTACCCCTATTGCAGAAATCTGCGCAGCCACAAAAGAGACCGACTTATCCCCTATTGCCCAAGCAATGGATAGAGCAGGCAAAGAAGTCGGTGTTGATTTCGTCGGTGGCTTTTCAGCTCTTGTGCATAAAGGAGCCACCCAAGCTGACATCAACCTTATGGAGTCAATTCCTGAAGCACTTGCAACTACCGACAACGTATGCGCATCGGTCAACGTTGGCTCAACACGTGCTGGCATCAATATGGATGCTGCACTTCGTATGGCCCGTATCATCAAGAAATCTGCCGAGCTAACCGCCGATAAGCAGTGCATCGGTGCGGGTAAACTAGTCGTATTTTGCAATGCGGTTGAAGATAATCCTTTCATGGCAGGAGCCTTCCATGGCTCTGGTGAAGCTGATGCCGTTGTAAACGTCGGCGTTTCGGGACCTGGTGTTGTTAATGCAGTTTTGCGCAGCATGCCAAAAGAAGCCGATATGACAAGCATCGCCGAAGCCATCAAGGCAACCGCCTTTAAAATTACGCGCGCAGGTGAACTTATGAGCCGCGAAGCAAGCAGTCGCCTGGGAGTTGAAAAGGGAATTTTGGACTTATCGCTTGCTCCTACTCCGGCTGAAGGAGATTCTGTTGCAGAAATTCTTGAAGCAATTGGTGTTGGAACCTGCGGTGGTCCTGGAACTACTGCTGCTCTTGCTATGCTCAATGATGCCGTTAAAAAAGGTGGCGTCATGGCAAGCTCAAGTGTTGGAGGATTATCAGGTGCCTTTATTCCTGTATCTGAAGATTCTGGCATGATACGTGCAGCTGAAGCTGGTGCCTTAAGCCTTGAAAAGCTCGAGGCAATGACCTGCGTATGCTCGGTAGGTCTTGATATGATAGCGGTTCCAGGTGATACCTCAGTTGAAACGCTTTTCGGCATTATTGCTGATGAATGTGCTATTGGCATGATTAATAACAAAACGACAGCAGTTCGCTTAATCCCTGCTATCGGAATGGACGTTGGTGACAAGCTTGATTTCGGTGGCCTGTTAGGATATGCGCCTGTTATGCCAGTAAACCAACATGCTGGCACCGTCTTTGCTCATCGTGGCGGTCGTATGCCAGCTCCTCTTAATTCATTAAAGAATTAAGAGATCGCTTTTACTTTTTTAAGGTGGGAAGAACATGTTCCAAATAAGCAACTTCACTCAAAATGATGACGTTCAAATAATCGATGCCCTCGGCGCGTTTCAAGTTGTTGAATGGAAACGCGACTTAAGCGTTACTCCTGAAAGTGCAGCAACAGCTTATTTCTCAAGCGAAATGAATGTTCGCCGCCGCCAAGTTATTTGCGATTTAAGCCAGGCTCCTGTAACCGTTCAGGCAGGAGCAATGCAGTGGATGGTAGGAGACGTAGAAGCAAGCACTGGTGTTACCGGTGTTGGTGACTTCTTTGGCAAAGCTGTTCGTGGTGCCGTAACAAAGGAATCCGCGATTAAACCCGAATACCACGGTACCGGAACTCTGGTTCTTGAACCAACCTATCGCTACCTTATTCTTATCGATGTCGCCCAATGGGGTAACAGCATTGTTCTGGATGACGGACTTTTCCTTGCTTGTTATTCCAGCCTACAACATCAAGCAGTAATGCGAAGCAATATTTCTTCTGCCGTAGCAGGCAACGAAGGACTTTTTAACCTCAGCATCAATGGATACGGAGCGCTTTGCCTTGAGTCTCCT
>USIG01000037.1 GCA_900554685.1 uncultured Cryptobacterium sp. | reverse complement strand
TTCAAAAGTTGCTGCCGATCCGAAGCGGCGGGATCCTACTCCACCATCTCCAAACACCCACTGCTTATCTGCACATCTTTTACGCTTCTGGACTAACGAAAAGAGCCGTTAACCAATGAACGTTTTGGAGTTCGAATCTCAAGCTCGCACGGGGCTTTTGAAAGCGAACTTTTGCAGTTTATAACGCGCGCGCGTAAGAAGTCAATTGGATGAGCAGAAGGTTTTGAAAAGTGAGCGAAAAATCCACGTTTTCTGCGGAATTCTCAGCTAATTTGATTGATCTGCGGATTCCTGGCCTTGATCTGAAGATCCCTGATCTGATGATTGCGCCTGCGCAGGATCCACCAACACATAACCTTGGCTTGGAGCAAGCGTAGCACGCTGTCCCCAAAGAGCAGCAACCAAGCGAGCGAGAGCTTCACGTGTTCCATCGCCGTCAGGAGCGCCTGACATAACCGAAATAAGATAGGCCTTATCGCCGTCATAGACAATGCCGGCATCGCACAGGCCATCATCTGTTTCTCCGTTGAGCCAGCCTGCTTTATCGTAAACAACAACATTTGATTGCGAAGATGCCATATCCGCAGCGGACAGACCGGAAGACTGATCATTTTGCTGATCGTTTGATTGGTCGCCATCATTCGACTGATCGCCACCATCGGAGCTATTGTCGGACTGATCGCCGTTAGCATCCTGGCTATCAGAACCTTGGTCGCTGGCATCTCCAGAGCTTTGATCGCCACTCTGGTCGCCGCCGTCCTGGTTATTGTCCTGGCTATTGTCGCCGCTCTGATCCTGAGCACCCTCACCATCCTGGCTGCCGTCGCCATTCTGATCGCTGTTACTGCTCTGATCCTGAGTAGTCTGGCTGATATACACATCACCGCCATCAGTTATCAAAGCAAACGTAGGGTCTACCCCGGCACGCACCATAGAAACTTCTGTTTGCGAGAACAAATCTTGCGCCCAAGAAACGATATCTGGATCAGACTCAGATGAAGTGAAATACAGGTAGGCATTCATCCATAATTTTGCCGACTCGCGGGCAGAATAATGCGGAAATGACGTATCAGATTCAACATTGGAATCGATATTCATATTAGCAAGCCAGCTCGTCAAACTGATTTCGCTATATTCCTCGAATAATGCGCGCATGTTGTAGTACGAGCGATTATCGGAATAAATAATGGCATTCGAAGCTGAATCGTTTACGGTATTGATCGATAAAATACCTGGCTCAAGCGCTTCTTGACATCCATACAAGAGCACCGGACCCTTAAACGACGACGCACCGTAAACCTCCTGATCGATATTGTAGGCATAACCACTACCCGTCTGGAGATCCATCAAAACGAAGCCGATGTCATACTCGTTTTCCGTAAAGGGAGTAAGCGCCGTCTGAATAGAGTTAAGGCCCTCATCAGAAAGCGTTGGCATATAGTTTTGTCCCTCATTTGCCAAAGTGAAGCTCTCAATAGTGGTACCTGAATCCGCTACCGAATCGAGACCCGTCACCGAAGCTTGATAGCTCAGATTCATCGGCTGCACTTCTTGAACCTCAACCTGATCACCCTGATCAGAGGCAGTACACGACTGAACTGACGAAACAATAAACACAAGCAACACAATAATTAAAATGAGCACCACAACGGGAAGTGCGTAAAAAACCGGAAGAGGCAATGACGAGAGAATGGAGCCGCCCGCAGCATGCCCACCACGAAATCCCGATCCGTAACCCCCTGATCCGAAGGAAAGAAACGATCCACCGCTAAATCCGCCACCGAATCCGCCGCTAAACAGCCCGCGTCTTCCTCCTGATTTTACGTAAACTTCAGGTTCGGAATGACGTCCCCTTCGAGACGTACGAGAAGCATATCTATCATCGTAGTCGCGATCATAACCATACTCATCAAACGAGCGATCATCACGCCAATCATCATAGTCAGAATAGTTCCCATAATCGGTTTGTCGTCCATTGCGCTCAGAATGCCTCACACGACTTGTACGATTTTGAGCTGAAAAAGAATAGTCGTCCTCGTAGGCACGGTAAGACGCACGCGCTGAACGATTTCCTCGTTGACGTCCGCTTATTCCATGATCCTCTTGGATGTCATTATCTGAAAAACGTGCATAGTCTGATGCTCTTCCGTAGTTTTCACGAAAAGAACCGCCACTTCTTTTTCGTTGAGGTGCGCGATCTGACAAGGTACGATCTGACAGAGTGCGATCTGGTGCATTTGCTGACGAAGCATGTCGCGCACCATTTGCTCCCTTTTGACGAGAGGATTCAAATGAGCGCCCCTGTAAGGATGCCTGCCTCAACGAATCGCGACGCGACCTATCATGAGAATCCGAATCGAACCGACTAGCACGATTAGCACGATCAGCATAGCTCGTGCGCCCAGCGCGATCACCACGATTGACCCGATCAGCGTTGCCGCTACGATCGGTGCGTTCGATGCGCTTGGTTTGATTATGAAAGCCATCTCGATTGCTGCGGTCGGCACGGGATACGCGCTCTGACTTGTCAGATAAACGCTCTGATCGATCAGATAAATGACCCGAACTACGGTGCCTTCCAGCCTCAGAAGGCATCTCATCACGCACGTTACGACGCGAAGAGGTTGCCTCCCCGCTTTTATCACGATGAGTGACCAGCGAAGATAAAGAACTAAAAGCAGATTGGGCGTTTTCTAAAGCATTTTCAAAAACACTCAATTTTGATAGAGGAGTTTTTGATCGGGAGTTTTGTTGATCCTCGGCAGTAGAAAAGTCACCCTCGTCATACGAGGATGATTCTTTCGATCTGCGATTATTTAGAGGATCCCGATCAGTCATATAAGTATGGTACCAGTTTTGTTTTGTGTTTCACGCCATTTTACGCCATCTGACTGTAATTCCCCCGTAGTTTCTCTACATATTAGACATACTTGTTGAACTCTTACGAAACGGTACCAAATTAGCACTCTCACGCCTAGAGTGCTAATTTCGAGTTATTATACCAAGTGAACTAAGGAACGCGATGAGCGAGAGGGCTTCACGCAGCGGCTTCCGCAGCGTTCAACGCCTTGTTCATCAAAGCCTGACAAGAGCTTGAAAGCATACGAGCTTTGAGGTGCGACACCCTTAAAGGCAATGCGAAAAGGCTTATATGAGTTGGCTTTGAAAAGCAGGGGCACCTGCGCAAGCATCGATCAATCATCGCACACACACACGAAAGAGGATGATAAGTATGCTAGCACGTAGAAACTTCTTTAATGACTTTTTGAGTGATCCTTTTGATTTTGGGTTCTTTAATGACACCACCCCAAAGACCACTTCCGCATCTTTAATGAAAACCGATATTAAGGAAACTCCCGAGGCTTATGAACTCGATATCGATCTTCCTGGCTTCAAGAAAGAAAATGTAGAAATCGCTTTGGACGATGGCTACCTGACCATTAATGCTCATACCGAGCAGAAGACTGAAGACAAAGACGAAAACGGATCATACTTGCGCAAGGAGCGTTTCGTTGGTTCTTGCCGTCGTAGCTTCTATGTCGGCGATGACATTTCTGAAGAGGATATTTCCGCTAAGTTTGACAATGGCATTTTGAAGATCAATGTTCCTAAGAAGGAATTGCCAAAGCCTGAGGATCGCAAGCGTTTGATCTCTATCGACTAATCTCTGTCGATCACCCATTCTATTTGCTAAACGATTGAAGCGATTAACGATAGCGTAAAGAGCACTTTTCGTGCTCTCCTTCCCCATCGGTTTTGATGGCAACTCATTTTCCTCCTGCGCATTTTGTAATCCTTTCACGTTGCGCATCCTCTAGCAACGGGCCCGCCTCGCGTGGGCCCGTTGTGTGTTTAAGACATAAAGCACCTAACCTGTCGGTTTTATTACTCCGTATTTCTTCTATACTCATACATGAAACAAAAGGGCTGTTCGCATCAGGACAACCACATCTTTCTTTTTGAAAACCGCCCGAGAATCTCCAGAAAGTGGGTCGTCTATGGCCTATATAGAATTCAACAAGGTAGTGAAATGCTATGGATCAGGCGCAACAGAAATTCGCGCGCTTGATGGTGCAACCTTTTGCGTTGAAAAAGGAGAGCTCGCCATTATCCTGGGCGCCTCTGGCGCAGGTAAAACTACTGCTCTTAACATTTTGGGCGGCATGGATAGCGCCACTTCAGGCAGCGTACTCGTAGACGGCACCGACATTGCTCGGTGCAGCGAATCCCAACTTGTTGAATATCGTCGTTCTGCTGTTGGCTTTGTCTTTCAGTTCTACAATCTGGTTCCCACCTTGACTGCAAAAGAAAACGTTGAGTTAGCTGCACAGATTTGCCCCGACTCACTTGATGCACGCGAGACTCTTATCCAAGTGGGCCTAGGACAGCGTCTTGATAACTTTCCGACTCAACTTTCTGGTGGTGAGCAGCAGCGTGTCGCTATCGCGCGCGCTTTGGCGAAAAACCCCAAGCTTCTTTTATGCGATGAACCAACAGGCGCCCTGGACTATAAAACAGGCAAACAAATTCTGCAGCTTTTGCAGGACATGTGTCGCACCAGCGGCATGACCACACTCATCATCACACACAATGCGGCACTCGCCCCAATGGCTGATCGCGTCATCAGAATCAATAGCGGACGCGTTACCTCAACTGAGACAAACGAGCACCCCGTGCCTATTGCAGAAATCGAATGGTAGCAAAACAGATACGTAAGTAGGCACCCATGGCAAGCGCATTCAGAAAAGACATAGGGCGAACGATCATCCAGAGCCGCAAACGCTTTATCTCCATCTTGGTTATTTGCATCCTTGGCGTAACGATGGTCACTGGTCTGCGTGCGTCCTGCTTTGACCTGCGCAATTCCGCCGATGCGTTCTTTACCTCTCAACAGCTCTACGACATTTCCGTTCAATCAACGCTTGGCCTTACCGCCGATGATGTTGCTGCGCTCGATCAGGTTGAAGGCGTTGAATCAGCAGAGTGCACTTGGGAAGAAAGCACCTATACCGATACGGGATCCCAACGTTTAAGCGTCGATGTAAAAGCCCTATCCGATCAAGGTATCAATGCGCCTTATCTTGTATCGGGATCCCTTCCCACCACAGCAACCGAGGTTGCCGTAACGCAAAACTACCTGGATGCCTCCGGAGCGTCCCTTGGAGATACCGTTACCCTTGAAGAACAAGGCGATGATGACCTCTTTAAGCGCACCGAATACACCATCACCGGTGCTGTTATCGATCCAACGGAGCTAACCAACCCAACTGGTCCTATCGCTATCCGCGCGAGCGCTTCACCCGACTGCTGCTTTTTCGTTACTCCCGATGCCGTAAATCCCGAAATGGCAGATACCTTTAGCGCCGTGTATATAAAAACAGCCAACACTGAAGGTGTGTCCAGCTATTCAGATAACTATTCGTCTACCGTCGATGCAGTTGTTGATGCCATTGAATCGCTGCGCGCAGAACGCGAACAGGCTCGCACCGACGAGATCAAGCAAGATGCATACAACACTATCGACGAAGAGGAAGCCCAGGCACAAAGCGAATTTGCCGATGCGGAAACTCAGTTAAACGATGCGCAAGCCCAGATTGATCAAGGGTGGGCAGAATTAAACGCCAGCAAATCGAAAATTACCGATGGTAAGCAACAGATCGCCGAGGGCGAGGCAGAGCTGAAAGCACAAACAGAGCAGCTTGCAAGTGGACGAGCTCAAATCGAAGAGGGGCTTCAACAAGTAAGCGAGGGACGTGCACAGCTTGAAGCGGGCAAACAACAGGTTAATGCTGCCTGCGACGAGCAGGCTGCAAAGGTAGAGACTGCATATAACTACGGCCAATTAACCGAAGAAGAGTACCAAGCAGCGCTTCAGAAGATCGAACAGGAACGGGCCGGTCAGCTTGCTCCTCTTAACGAACAACTAAAGACGCTTGATACCACCGAGCATGATCTCAATGCAAAACTTACTCAAATAGAACAAGGCGAGGCCGCCCTCAAAACCGCTCGTCAGCAATTAGAGGCAAGCAAGCAAGAGATTGCCTCAGGCGAACAGCAAATTACCTCAGGTGAGGCAGATTTACGATCGGGGCAAAGCGAACTTGATACTCAACGCCAAAAATATGAAACAACAAAGACTGATGCCTTACAGCAAATCGCTGACGCACGTGCTGAAGTAGACGATATCGAAGCGGCACAGTGGTACGTGCAAACCCGCGACTCCAACGCAGGATACACAAGCGTTGAGAGCGATGCTTCTTCGATTGAGGCTATAGGGCTTGTGTTCCCTGTAGTATTTATCATTGTGGCAGTTCTGATTGCTCTTACTACCATTACCCGCATGGTTGAAGAAGAGCGCAGCCTTATTGGTACCTACAAGTCTCTTGGCTATAGCCGACATACCATCTTGATGAAATACGTCACCTATGCGCTCGGAGCTTCCCTTATTGGCGGTGTTTTAGGTGGTCTGTGCGGGTTTATTGTCTTTCCCACCTTCTTGTTCTCAGTCGTATTTGAAGCAATGTATCAGATACCCGAATACCTGTACTCCTTTGACGCACTTTACGGAATTGGCAGTATTTTATTCTTCATCGTTGGTATTGCTGGTGCCGCCATTCTTGCCTGCCGATCCGAATTAAAGCAGACCCCTGCTGCCCTTATGCGACCAAAAGCACCCAAGGCAGGATCACGCATCTTCCTGGAACGCATCACGCCTCTTTGGAAACGCATGTCGTTCTTAAATAAAGTTACGGCGCGCAATATTTTCCGCTACAAAAAGCGTTTCCTTATGACTATCTTTGGCATTATGGGCTGCATGGCGCTTTTGGTGTGTGGCTTTGCCATCCGCGATTCGGTTCACGCACTTTCTGACATGCAGTACAACGACATCAATCGCTACGACGTGTTAGCGGTCGTAAATGCTGATGATTTTGATACTTCCCTGCAAACCCTCAAAGATGACGCAAGAGTATCTTCCGTACAAGGTATAGGAGTGGACAGTGTTACGGTGAGTGCCGATACAAAAGAGAGCCTTCAGCTTTTCATTATTCCTGATGGTGCGCCCCTATCAGAGTTCATCAATACCCGCACTTCAAAAGATACGCCCTGCGAGCTTACTAACGAAGGAATACTGCTCACCCGCAATGCTGCAGAATTGCTTGACATAACCGCAGGCGGAACTGCCCACATCGAAACCAGTGCGCTCAAACAAGCTGACGTGCCGGTTCAGTTTGTTATCGACAATTATCTAGGTAATGCTGCCTACATTACGCAAAGCACCTATGAAAAGTACTTTGGAACAGCAGCAGACCTCAATGGGTTCTTCATCAACTTAGCAAGCAGCGATGCTGCCGATCAGCAAGCTTTTGCCGATGATCTGGCAAGCAACGAAACCTTTATGACCGTAACTAGCACACAAAAGATGAACGAGGATTTCTCGCAATCCTTCTCCCTTATTAACACAGTGGTATACGTCATTATTGTGCTAGCAGCAGCCCTTGCATTCGTTGTGCTCTTCACTTTGTCCACTACTAACATCTCAGAACGTATTCGCGAATTAGCAACCATCAAGGTGCTAGGGTTCCGCAAACGCGAGGTAAACCATTACGTCAACAAAGAGACAATTTTGCTTACGATACTAGGAATGATCTGCGGTATTCCTTTAGGATATGCCTTTAGCCAGTCGCTTACCTATGTACTTAAAATGCCCTCGATTTACTTTGCGGTAACCATCGAGCCAATAAGCTATGTATATGCCTGCGCTCTTACGTTGTTCTTCGCTTTCCTTGTTGCCCTTCTTTCGAATCGCGCCCTCGCAAAAATCGATATGATCGAAGCGCTTAAGAGCGTGGAATAACTAGAGCGGTAGTTTGGATAGTGGGTAATTAGAACAGGGGCAATTAGGACAGGTTTGGACGGCGGCCGAATCAGCAAATCGCATTACTTTGTGCTGAACCGCTTTATGAGAATCGCTTTATGCCGAAACACTTTGCGAGATCCACTTTGGAAGAATCACTTCATGCTGAACCGCTTTGCAAGAACCACCTTGTGAGAATCAAATCTATGCCGAAGCACTTTACGAGAACTACTTTACGAGAATCAATCTAAGCCGAACCACTTTTTCGATGGAACCTTTTATGATTGGGAATTTTTGGTCTCCTCTACCGAGACGGCAGAGTTTTCGACGTCAGAGTTTTCTTCAGAGTCCTCTTTGGTCTTGGAGCGATTTGGCTTTGTACGTGGATTGAAGTGGTGACGAAGCGCATCTCCCAAAAGACGAAGCTTCACGATGGCATACACCGTAACACCTGCTGCAACCAAGAAAATAGGAATGCGAACAAGATTATCCGCCACCGTGATTACGATTGCGCAGGCAGACAGCATAATGGTCCATCCCCACATAATAAGAACTGTCGCGCGCTGACTAAACCCAGCTCGCATTAAGCGATGATGAATATGGCCCTTATCCGCCACATCAATAGGACGATGCTCTCGCTTTCGGCGCACAATCGCAAAAAAGGTATCAAGAATGGGAACACCTGCCGCCAATATAGGAACCAGCAGAGAAACAAAAAGGGTTGAGCGGGCAACCGCAAACAAAGAGATAATACCCAGCGAAAAGCCCAACAGCAAAGCGCCGGAATCGCCCATAAATATAGAAGCGGGATAAAAGTTATCCTTCAGAAAACCAATGCAAGCACCCAACAACAAAACACTAAATACTGCCGCATCGGGGCGATCAGTCCAAACAGCAAACAGCAAAATGGTAGTTGCCGAAATAGCAGTTATTCCAGCTGCGAGGCCATCAAGCCCATCGATAAGATTGATAATGTTTGCAAACGCAACCAGATAAAACACGGTAAGAGGATATGCAACCCAGCCGAATTCGATATATCCTTCACCGATAGGATTGTGAATGTTTGCAAGAAGCAGACCCGATCCCGCCACAATGCAGGCCGCAATAATCTGGCCAAGCATTTTCATCTTTGGGCTGAGATCCACCACATCATCCACTACGCCAACGCCAAACATAAAAAGAATGCCAATAAATACCCCTACATAGTTAGGGGTAATATCGTCATTAGGAACAAAAGGATTTTCCCAACCAAAAAAAGCAACGCCAATGCAAAGCACAACAATAGCGGCAATTATGCCGCCTAAAATTGCCACTCCTCCCAAACGGGGAATGGGGAGCATGTTTACGCGTCGAGCACTGGGATAATCAATAGCATCAAGGCGAACCGCCAAACGTTTCACCGCAGGCACAAGCGCAATAGTGACCAAACCCGCAACAAGGAAGAGCACGGCATACTCAAGCCAATTCATGACCCCTCCTGGTTCTAGTTCTCGTTCGTCACTTATTTGGCGAACCGAACATCGGCTTACGCCAAATTCTGATTATATACCGTATTTGAGCGCCTTGACATGTTTCATTGGCAATCCTCCACAGAGAAGCAAAGTTCCCTTTCAAAAAAATATGGTGCCGCAAACATCAATTTCCTGTACAACCGCCTTTTACCTTTTCTCTGAGGCCACAATACGTGGAGGTAATTTGAACACATACGCTCTTCACAACTCTTGAACATACATTTGTATAGAATGGCTTGTTGAACCCACAATTCGTAGCAAAAATACTATGGTTCATTGCACTTGATGGCTCACTTTGCATTTGCAATTCTTGGTTAGCCTCGCAAGCGCATTGGTGTTGGCTTGTTATTGGAAGAAGATAATAATTGTCGCATAGTCCATCTATAAGCATCATTATCCCGGTTTATAACGTAAAACCCTGGCTTCGCCGTGCGGTTAACTCGCTGGAAAACCAAAGCTTTAAAAGCTACGAAATCCTTCTCGTAGATGATGGCAGCACTGATGGCAGTGGAGAATTGTGTGATTCTCTTGCTGACTACGATATGAGAATTCGCGTTATCCACCAGGAAAATGCAGGTGCAGCAAATGCACGTAATGCCGCTATTGGTATTGCACGTGGCACCTATTTGTATTTCATGGACGGAGACGACTGGTGCGACCCCGATATGCTTGCTGACATGTATGCTGTCGCCATCGAGCATGATCTGGACTTACTGGTAACAGGTTTTACGATTGACACCTATTACGACAACGAAGGTCGCTATTACCGCGAACTGCGTAATGCACCTAACAAAATTTATGCAAGTCGTGAAGAATTCAGAAATGAAGCTTACAAGCTCTTCGACGCACAGCTTCTCTACGCACCATGGAACAAGTTGTATCGTCGCGACTATCTGAACAAGCACAATTTACGCTTCCCCACCACTTTCTGGGACGACTTGCCCTTCAACCTGGAGGTAATGCGCGATATTGAGCGCGTTGGCTGTTTGGACGGTCATTACTACCATTTCCTTCGTGCACGCGCTGAAAGTGAAAACACTAAATACCGTGCCGACATGTACGATAAGCGTGAAGAAGAGCACCGATGGATGAAAGATCTCTTCAAATATTGGGAAATCGACACTCCTGAAGTGCGCGAATTCTTGGCCCGTCGCTATGCTGAACGCCTTGTCGGCTGCATAGAAAATGTTACCAATCGCAACTGCACCTTGTCCTCCGAAGAAAAGCGAGCGACCATTCAAGCTATGATTTCAACACCGCAAGCACGTGAGGCACTCAAGCTTGCTAAGCCTCGCACAAAAATGATGAGCGTCGTTTTGTGTCCTTTAAAAATGGGCAATGTAAACTTGACTATGATGCAAAGCTCGGTCATTTCATGGGTTCGCCAAAACAGCACAAACCTGTTTGCGCGCCTCAAAGCAAATCGCTAAAGCGCATAATTATATTCTGAATTCTGAGATCTGTTTTTAGGGCGCGGACTCTTTTGGTCCTTACTTCTTTTAAGCTTCGTCTCTTTTGAGCCCTATTTCAAAAGCAACACTATTGCAACCACAATGAGCAGGACATAGCTTGCCTTAATGAACTGTTCTTGACTGATGCGCTTTTGAATAAGCCCACCAAGCCAGGTAGCTAAAACAAGCAGCGGGATGCAAACGAGCAACACAAGCCATCCGTCCCCCGACAGATCACCCTGGATAATGCCGTAAGCACCATAGGTTCCGTTCAGAATAGTCCAGACCGTTGTGGTAGTGGCACGAAATTCCTCTTTGGTCTTAAGTTTTTGAAGTGCATAAATTGCCAAAAACGAGCCGCCCGACACAAACATGCCCTGAATAATGCCCGCAATTGCCACGATAACAATCAAAAGCCACTCCGGCAAAAGTTTGTTCTTCTTGCTCAAGAGAAGACCGCGTGCTGCTATCACCAAAATAGCAATGCCGTATATTTTCTGCAGGAATTCAAGAGGTGCGATCGTGTTAATCCATGCACCCACGCACATAAAAACCAGCATGATAGCGCACATTTTCACAACTTCGCGCCATACAATGTGCTTAAAGCTTGTAGCCGCAATCATGATACTTGCAAGAAGGCCGGTGCAGTTCAAAACAGCGATGGAAGTTTCATGCCCGATGGTAGACATTCCAACAGGCATAGCAAAGATGTTGCCTGCAAACCCCGTGATGCCATTAATAAGGTACGCGAAGAAGAAAGCTCCCCAGAATAGATACTTCTCCATGTTGCCCCTCGACCTTCCTATTCAGCAAATCCGACCAGAGCAAGTATCGCAATAGTACATCTGCATTTTGCCCTGCGCCGGTTTACCCTGTAGCGCTTAGTTCGTTTTTGTATGCTACTCTATTTTTCGTTTTCCGCTTCAAAAAAATAATGTGTCGAAACAATACTTTATCCCTGCATAAAATCTTGGTGCGCTACACTTACAAAGCAAAACAAAGCCCACCAGAAGCATTACCTCAAAAGGATTACCTCTATGAGCACTGATATTCTTTTTCAAGAGCTGAAACGCACTTTCGGTACGCATGCCATCCTCTGTGATGAGCCTATGGCAAACCACACCACGTTTCGCGTTGGTGGACCTGCTGATTTTCTTGTTCAGCCAACCTGTGCCGAAGAAATTCACGAGGCAATTTCAGCTGCTCAAAAAGCTCATATGCCTTGGTGGATTATCGGATGCGGAAGCGATCTGCTTGTCTCAGACGAAGGCCTTCGCGGTGTGGTAATCAAAATCGGTGCAGCTTTCGCTGATATCACCATCGAAGAACATACGATTCACGCACAAGCAGGCGCCACCAATGAAGCGGTCGCCAAAGCGGCTTGTGCTGCTGGTTTGGCAGGCTATGAATTCGCGAGTGGCATTCCAGGATCCATCGGAGGAGCCGCCATCATGAACGCGGGTGCATACGAGGGTGAATTCAAGGATGTTGCTCGATCCGTTACCTGTCTTTACCCTGATGGAAGTATCAAAACACTAAGCGCCAACGAGGCCGATTGGAGCTACCGTCATTCTATGATGGGCGATGAGGGCTTAATTGTGTTGCAAGTAGATTTGGAATTACATCCAGACAAATCCTCTGCTATCCAAGCGCGTATGGATGATTTGACTCAGCGACGCGCAGCCAAGCAACCTTTAGAAATGGCCAGTGCTGGCAGTACCTTCAAACGCCCTACCGGATATTTTGCCGGCAAGCTTATTCAAGATTCTGGAATGCAAGGACATACCGTAGGGGGTGCACAAGTTTCTCCCAAACACGCCGGTTTCGTAGTGAACACCGGAGACGCGAGTGCAGCTGATGTTGTAGCCGTTATTCGCGATGTCCAAAAAGCAGTTAAAGAACACTTCGGC
>USIG01000036.1 GCA_900554685.1 uncultured Cryptobacterium sp. | reverse complement strand
AGCACCTTCGGCCTCTCGGTCAGCTCTCCAATACGATGCGACTTGATATGATAACTTGCTCAGCCTTTTCTTGCAAGATGGGGAGCGGTACAAAACCATGGTTTTTACAAAACAGAGCGGTTTGATATAAGGAATAATGAATTGATCGCATAAATAGATCGTTTGAGGGTAGGGAATCATTAATGGCTGTTTTTCGTATATCTCATCATCCGCGGATGATTCTTTCGCTTGCTTTTGCGCTACTTTGTTGCGTGGTGGGGCTTTTGGCTCTTTTCCCACAGTTGGCATATGCAAAAAGCTACGATATGCCTCAGGTGACTATACATGCGCAGGTGCAAACCAACGGGGATTTACTGGTTGTAGAGCAGCGCGAGTTTGATTTCAAGGGCGACTTTAGCGCTGTTTGGTGGAACTATGACGATCTTCCCGAAGGTGCTCACCTTTCAATTGAAAATGTTCGTATGGCTCATTTGGATGACTCCTCGCAGATTCAGGGGGATTGGGATACTCTTTCAAGTGTTCCCTTTCAGCTGGATTGGCGTGAAGAAGGGGGCCCAGGTAAAACTGCCTACTCCTTCGATGAGCCTGAAAATACGGTTTACGCTTTTTTCAACGAGAGCGACTCAAGGGTGTTGTTTGAGTTGACTTACGTGGTGGAAGATGCCGTTCAAGCCTATTCTGATGTAGGGGAGCTCTATTGGCAGTTTGTGGGCAGTCAATGGGAAGAAGACAGCTCTAATGTATCCCTTATCGTTACGCTCCCTTTGCCAAAGGGCGCTTCTGTAGAAGCAGGAGAAAACGTTCGTGCTTGGGGTCATGGACCTCTTGATGCAACGGTTCACATCAATTCTGATGGTACGGTTTCTTATGAGGTTCCACGGGTATCTGCTGGCTCGTATGCAGAGGCACGTATTCTTTTTCCCACCGAATGGCTCTCGGATGTCTCTTCTCGCGATGTGAATGCACATTTTTCAACGGCACGCTTAGATACTGTTTTGGATGAAGAAAAAACCTGGGCGGATCATGCAAATGCACAGCGGGTAACTTCGCTCGGCGTCCTTTTGGCGGTTGTGCTTGTTTGCCTGGCTCTTTTGATATGGGGTCTCTATTCGTTTGTGCGGTATGGTAAAGAGCTCAAACCGCAGTTCAAAGAAACGTATTGGCGCGATGTACCGGTAGAAGGGGAGCACCCTGCAGTTATTGGACGATTGTGCCGTTTTAATAAGGAAAGCGCGAATGATTTCGTGGCTACTATCATGCATTTAGCTAATGAGGGTGCGCTTTTGATCAACAAGGGATCCTATCAAACTGATGGTTTGTTGGGCGCAAAAACAGTGGAGGACTACTACCTTACTCGTGTGCCTGAGCGTGAATTAACCTTGAATAGCGACATCGATCGGCAGGCTATGTCGTTTTTGTTCGACACTATCGCGCAAGGTCAGCCGTCACTTTGGCTGAACACTATAAAATCCTATGCCGAAGAGCATCCCAAGTCTTTCAACGATACCATGGCACGTTGGCAAGGGGTCGTTTCGGCTCACGTGAACGTTGGAGATTACTTTGAAAGCTATTCATATGTCAAACGTACAAGGATGGCAACGGTTGCGGTAATCCTGCTGGTTATCTGCGTTGTCGTGGCATTTTTATTCGGCAATCCTTTTGTGCTTATTCCGGGCCTGGTGACTGGTGTGGTACTTATGGTGGTTTCTCGCTTCATGGATAGACGAACCCAAAAAGGCGCTGATGCATATGCACGTTGCGAGGCGCTTGAGAAGTGGCTTACCGAATTTTCCGCCCTCAATGAACGTCCTCCTTTAGATGTGAAAGTATGGGGCGAGTTTATGGTTTATGCCCTTATTTTTGGGGTTGCTGAAAAAGCGATGGAAGAGCTGCGAAAAGCGATACCCGAAGTGGCTTACGATGACTATAGTGCTATGGGATCATATAGCGGTGTTCCCTGGTGGATTTGGTATAGCGCTGGTTTCCACGGAGCGCATTTGTCAAGCGTGGGAAGTGCTTTTCAAAGCGCACTGTCGGAATCGGTTGCCGCAAGCATGTCTGCGATTTCGGGCAATGCTTCATCGGCTGGTGGTTTCGGCGGAGGCTTTTCTGTTGGCGGAGGCGGCGGCTTCGGCGGAGGTGGCGGTGCCCGCTAGGGTGGCGGCTTCGGCGGAAGCTACGATGCCTGCTTAAGGAAGCCGATGTTCACTAGGGAAACGACGCTCGGGAAAGTGGTGCTCTGAGGTGGCGGTGTCCGTTAGGAAAGTGACACCCTCTAAGATGGCGACGTCCATTAGGGAAACGACGCTCTCCCAAAAAGGCCGCTTTTTGTCGTTCGCGGACAGGGGAGATGCGTTCCCGCTTTCGGGGCATATTGTTGCCGCATTTGCAGAGTAGCTTGGATATAATAAGCCGCTGTGATTGCGCTTGCCAACATACCTACCAGCATATATAAAGCTCTTCTTATTCTTGCGACGATTATTTGGGGCTTTAGCTTTGTCGTCATGAAAAACGTGGTTGACATCGTGCCTCCCGCGTTGCTTCTTGGTGTACGTTTTACCTTAGCTGGTCTTCTTTTGCTGGTCATACTTCATAAACGCGTTCGTCGTAACTTTTCTTGGCGTATGGTGGGCTATGGAGCTATTCTTGCTCTCTTTGATTTCTCCGCTTTTCTTACGCAAACGATAGGGCTGCAATATACGACACCTGGTATCAACGCCTTTCTTACGGCAACCTACTGCGTTATTGTTCCCTTTGCTTGGTGGGTTGTTGCGCGCAAACGCCCGTCGTTTTGTAACGTAGGGGCAGCGGTTATTGCGATAGTGGGCATTTGGCTTGTTGCGGTAAGCACTTCTGGAGAGACGTTAACGCTTGGCCTAGGCGAAGGTCTTACCCAAATTTGCGCGCTTTTATTTGCAATTCATATTGTGTTAGTCTCTCGGTTTTCCAAACAGCGCGATGTACTAACGCTTACGGTGTTCCAGTTTATTTTCGAGGGACTTTTTGGTCTCTGCGTTGGGGGCCTATTCGAAACACCACCTGCGCTGTCTCTTATTACACCTGAAATCGTAGGGCAAATGGCGTTTCTTATTGTCTTTGCATCGGTTGTGGCCTTCGGCATTCAAAATGTTTCCCTTGCGTATGTGCCTCCTGCGCAGGCCTCTTTGTTCTTAAGTTTGGAATCAGTTTTTGGAGTCGTGTTTTCGGTTTTGCTCTATGGCGAAGTGCTTACTGCCCGATTGGTGATAGGGTTTATACTTATTTTTGCCGCGATTCTTGTAAATGAATTGCTCGCTCCAAGAGTGGAAGCTAAACGTGCTATAGTTGCATTTAAACGCAAAAAATGGAAGGAGGACGACAAGGATGTCTAACAACCTAGACAACATCGTCCTGATTGGTATGCCAGGTGCAGGCAAGTCAACTCTTGGTGTGGTGCTTGCTAAGATCTTGGGCTATGAGTTTATCGATGCTGACTTGCTTATTCAGAGCAAGCTTGATAAAACGCTTCAAAAGATTATCGACGCGTGTGGACCCGATGGGTTTATCGAGGTTGAAAACGAGGTGCTGTGTACGCTGAGCGCCAGTCGTGCCATTGTGGCTACCGGTGGTTCAGCGGTTTACTCAGATGAAGCAATGAGCCATCTGAAGTCCATTGGTACTGTGGTTTACCTTCGCGTTTCCTATGAAGAGCTTGAGAGCCGCCTTGGTGGTTTACATGAGCGCGGTGTTGTTATGAAAAACGGCATGGGAATGAGCCTCCGTGATTTGTACGACGAGCGTCTCCCTCTCTATGAGAAATATGCGGATGTAACTATCGATATCGATGGTTTATCGGTACGTGATGCAGCGCGTCGCTTGGTAGATCAGCTCTCCATGCTGTAAAAGGCTTACTGCTGTTAAGGCTTTCTTGAAAAGGGGTTTTAGTGTCTGCTACTCCATCTCAAAATATGCCCAATAAAAATACCAACGTTTGGTCTACCAAACAGATGGTTATTATGGCTTTAATGTGCGCAATCGGTGCGCTGCTTTCCTTTGTTGAGTTCCCGCTTTTACCTGGTGTAACCTGGCTTAAGTTTGACGCTTCCAATATGCCGGCTATGGTGGTGGGCTTTGGGTTTGGTCCTGGCGCAGGTGTTGCTGTTGGTATCGTGATTGCGATTATCCATGGGCTGCTTATGGCGGACTTCACGGGTGCGCTCATGAATGTTCTTTGCGTTACCTGTTTTGTGCTACCTGCAGCTTTGATGTACCACAAAAAACGTACCTACCCTGTGGCTATTGCTGGTTTAGTACTCAGTGTTATTGCGGCAACAATTGGCGCTATTGTGGGAAATCTTTTGCTTACTCCTATGTGGCTTGGCGTTCCTCTTGATGCCGTTATTGCGATGATTATTCCTGTTCTAATTCCGTTTAATCTGATAAAAGGCTGCATCAATGCGGTGTTGACCCTGATAATTTATAAGTCCATTTCAAATCTTATTACTCCTAAGAAAGACCAGGTAAAGGGGCGATAAATGATCTCCTTTTCCGATGTTTCGTTCACTTATACAGGCACTTCGTATGTACTTTCTGACCTTTCTCTTTCTATCGAGAAAGGTCAGTTCGTTTGCGTGCTGGGAGAAAATGGCTCAGGGAAATCTACCTTCTCCAAGTTGATTAATGCTCTTTTAGTTCCTGATAAAGGAACAGTGCAGGTAGATGGGCTTGATACCAGCGATCCGGCAAACACGTATCTTATTCGCAGTACAGCAGGCATGGTGTTCCAAAATCCCGATGATCAGCTCGTGGCAAGCTTGGTAGAAAACGATGTTGCATTTGGTCCTGAAAATTTAGGGATCGAAAACCCTGAACTTCGCCAACGTGTCGATGCGGCTCTTAAACAAGTGGGGCTACAGACGTCGGGAAAACGTGAAACAACGGCGCTTTCTGGCGGGCAAAAACAGCGTGTTGCTATCGCGGGAGTGCTTGCTATGGAGCCTTCTATCATGATCTTAGATGAAGCTTCTGCGATGCTTGATCCCCGTGGCCGCCGTGGTCTTATGCGGGTGTGCAAAGAGCTTCATGAGCAGGGGCTTACTATCGTTATGATCACGCACTTTATGGAAGAAGCTGCAGAGGCGGATCGCGTTATTGTGATGAAGAGTGGTCGTTGCGTACTGGACGGAACGCCAGATGAGGTTCTTACGCAGGATGAAGTGCTGCGTAGTCTCAATCTCGATATTCCTTTCGCTGCTCAAATGTCTCGCTTGCTACAAGACCGAGGGATTCCAATCGGTACTCATATTGAAACGACATCGCTGAAGGAGGAACTGTGTCGATTACATTCGAGCAAGTAAGCTTCAGCTATGTTCCGCTCTCAAAGCGGCAGAAAAAAGCGGGAGAGAAGCAAAAATACGCTCTTAGAAACGTTTCTTTCGAATTGCGCGATGGGGAGTTTCTTGCTATTGCAGGCCATACCGGTTCGGGCAAATCCACTTTGGTACAGCATCTGAACGGCTTGGCTAATCCGACCGAGGGAACTGTGCTTTGGAATGGTCAAAACTTGGCAGATAAAAGAGTTGCCACCCAGGCGCGAGGCGATATCGGAGTGGTGTTTCAGTATCCGGAGCATCAATTATTTGCTGCGAGTGTTGCGCAGGATGTTGCGTTTGGTCCTCGTAACTTAGGTCTTACCGAAGACGAGGTGAATGCGCGCGTAAGAGAAGCTCTTGAGCTTGTGCGTCTGGATTACGATCAGCTTGCGGAGCGTTCTCCTTTTGAGTTATCTGGTGGTCAGCAGCGTCGAGTGGCTTTTGCGGGCGTTTTAGCTATGCGTCCTACCACTCTTGTGTTAGATGAGCCAGTTGCCGGCTTGGACCCGGCTTCGCGTGCCGATTTTCTTTCCTTAATTGAGGATCTCCATGTTCAGCATGGCCTTACTGTTGTCATGGTTTCTCATAACATGAATGATATTGCTCGCTTGGCTGATAGACTTTTGGTGATGCATGAAGGCGAAGTTGCCTTTTTAGGCTCGCCTGAGGAGATATTTACCTACCATGCAAAAGAACTGCGTCAAATTGGTCTAGGTATTCCGCATGCTCAGCGACTTGCAAACGAACTGCGCGATTTAGGGTTTGACTTGCCTGAGAAACTCTACGATCCGCAGATACTTGCAGACGAGATAGTTACCTATCTGGAAGCCTTTGCTGCAAAACAAACTTTTGCAGCAAAACGCGTTGAGGGAAACGAAGGTTCTCGCGAGGTAGACTCTCACGAGACGAACCCTTACAAGGTAGATCCCCGTGAGGCGAACCCGCTCGATGGGGACCCTCATAAGATGAACCCGCATCAGGTGGACCCTCACGATGGGGACCCTCGCAATGCGGACAAACCCCATCTTGAGGATGAGTCACATCATGAAGGCGAGGAGCGATAGCTATGGCGCTCTTCGATATCCAGACGGTTTTTGGTCGCTACATTTCCAAGGATTCTCCCGTACATCGCATGGACCCTCGTGCCAAGCTTTTGTTGTCGCTTTTGTTTATGGTTATGGTGTTCGCGGCTGGATCGTATCCCGCTTTAGCGGTTGCGGCGATTTTTACAGCGGGGATGTTTGCGTTTTCTCGTATTTCGCTCAGGCAAGCGTTTGTCTCAATTGCTCCTTTGGCGATTCTGGTCGTGTTTACAGCCTTGCTTAATATCTTTTTTGTCCAGGGTGGACAAGTATATTTCCAGTTCTGGATTATTTGCATCAGCCAAGGCGGTTTGGAGCAGGCTTTATTCATTGCCATACGTCTGACAATGCTTTTGTTGGGCGTGAGTCTGCTGACTCTTGCGACAACGACGCTTGACCTTACTGATGCCTTCGAGCATTTATTGAAGCCTTTTTCTCGCATTGGACTTCCAGCGCATGAGCTTTCGATGATCATGGGCATCGCTTTGCGGTTTTTGCCGCAGTTTGCTATTGAGCTTCGTACAATTTATCGTGCTCAAGTCAGCCGTGGCGCTAACTTTAGTACCAGTACGAAAAGTACGATCCAGCTCATGGTGTCACTTGTTGTTCCGCTGTTTACGAGCGCTTTTCGTCATGCCGAGACTCTCTCGCTAGCGATGGATGCTCGTTGTTATCATGGTGGCGAAAATCGTACGCGCCTTAGAGAATTGAAGTACTCCAAGCGAGATGTAGGCGGCCTTTTGTATCTACTGTGTGGAACAGCATTAGTGGTTATAACCGATATTTTGCTTCGCTTCTTCGGTGTTCTGTAGCTTTTCACGAACTAAGCTAAGATAAAGCTGTAGCTGCCGAATTGTAGCCGCCGGATATTAGGATGCAACCGCATAGAGTCTCAGAGTCTCCGGAACTAAGGCTTATAACCGCGTAGAGCCTTCGGAGCTAAAGTTGTAACCGCATAAAGCCGCCGGAAACGAGACGGGGCTTACGGGAAAGGAATGTGGCTTATATGGACGAACTACTTGAATACCTTACTTCAGTTCCTGCGTGGTATTTGGCAACATGCGAAGGTGATCAACCCCATGTTCGACCCTTTAGCTTCGCTATGCGAGAAGGAGATAAGCTGTGGTTTTGCACTGCGACTGACAAAGATGTTTATGAGCAGTTGATGGCAAATCCTAAGTTTGAGCTTTCTGCATGGAAACCTGGCCATGGTTGGGTAATTCTTACCGGTACGGCAAGTATGGTCGATACGGCAGGCGACGAGGTACGCAAAGCAGGTTATGAGCATATGACTGCTTTAGGAGAAACCTACGAAGATTGCGATGACCCTCGGCTTACGTTTTTCTCCTTGGCAGAGGGAACAGCAAAAATAGCTGATATCGATGGAAGCGAGCGTCAACTTATCCTTTAAGCATCTCTTTTGTGAGGAAGATGCACAGGCCTTGCTCATTGTCTGATGGTTTATGGCCGCTTTAGCTTGTTGCGCTGAGCAGTTTTTGTCAAAAAGTGCCAAATCGGGGGATTAGGTAGTCGTCGAAAAGCGCTCTTTCGAATAAAAATCTTCGATGGTTACAAATAACTCTTGTTTCGTTACCTTTTTGGAGTCTTTGGTGCGTGCTTTCGCGAAACGGATCCCCCGATTCGGGTGGTTTTGACAAAAACTGGCAACTTAATTTGCCCTGACAATTGCATCCCAGTAATTGCATCCCAGTAAGTGCATTCCAGTATTCGAGCCTAGTAGTCTAAAAGCAGTGATTTTCTTAAATTAGCACGCCTATCAGGAAAATCTTTTCGTCTGATTCTTAGATACAATCCAAGGTATCGTGCAATAACTTGAGCTAACTTGTGCAATTCCAGCTCATCATATATTTGTTGCTTGGTCACTGATAAAACATGCAAACCGAAATGTTCTATAGCGATTCTGCGTCTTGAGTCGAGGAATTGCTTTTGGGCACCTTGATGAAATTGGGAGCTGTCGTATTCGATGGCAAGTTTCCATTGAGGCCAGCATAAGTCGCATCGATACAACTCTCTGTCTTTGTGCATGTTTTGAGGATGGAATAGTTTGAAGTTAAGGTGCGGTAATGGTAGGCCATATCCTCCGTGTGAAGAGGGTAGACAGAGAAGTAAGACCAGTTTTGTTTCCATGGGGGATTCGGATCGCTCGCAGATGAAATCGAGTGCTCTGCGCGCACGTATAACACCAGAAACGCTGCCTGACCTAGCAAGATAGCTTTTTAGAGACGATTTGGAAGTACGTGGTTTAAGCAAAATTAACTCCTTGGACTCAGGATACCTTGCATATGATCCGCAAAATTCAAATCCTACTTGCAAGAGATCGGTGAAAGTATGAGTGGAGGCAATTTGCAGGAAGCAAGCTTCAGGTGTGCTTACGTAAAAATCAGGACCAAGAGCAACGAAAGATCTTTTTTGAAGCGAAGCGCCTGTTGAATGACAGACAAGTTTAGCAGAATTGCGCTTTGAGACATCGCTCGTCACGACTGCGTGTATAGGGGTGCTTAAAAATGGATACCTGAAGCGGAGACATTCAAGTTGTTTGGCAGATGGCTTGTCTTCGCGTTTTGGCAAAGCTTTTGTTATGGCAGAGCGATTAGCCATCTCGTAATGACACCAATACTCATAAGCTGATTTGTATCCAATAAAGAAACTCATACTTCTAGGGTAAGAGTGACAAGTAATAAAAAGAGGAATTTTTGAAACAAGCTTCTGCGCTTAAACGAACATAAAGTTGGAAATAAAAGAAACAAGAATCTTAAACGGAAGCATGATTCAAAAATAGAAACATGATGAAAATGGCGCCCCCGAGAGGACTCGAACCTCCGACGCACGGTTTAGGAAACCGACGCTCTATCCACTGAGCTACGGGGGCGGATAGTAAAACGCTGAGTGCTTGACTGGTCAAAGAGACGAACATGCAGGGCGAACATTCTTAGGTAGATCTGAAATGTGGGTATGTCCAATCTTAAGCGCAAGCACATTAAAACAGCCCAGCCATTTTACCACGGCTGGGCTGTTTTGTATTGATTTTACTTGTGCAAGCACGAAGTTCCGCTAATCAGTTCCACCTGCCGTGCTGCCGCCAGTGCTACCGCTACCACCGGAAGATCCGCCTGATCCAGATCCGCCACTAGTGCTGCCGCCGGTGGTACTACTACTGCTGCCACCGCTTGTTTGTCCATCACCTGTAGTGCTACCAGAGGTCGTAGGCTCTTCCTTAGGGCCATTAGAAATGGTCAGAGTGATAGTGGTTCCAAGCTTTGCAGTGCCCGTTACGCTTTGCTTGATAACAGTATTTACTTCTGCTGAATCGTCACGCCACTGGAGGGATACCGTAAAGCCAGCAGATTCAAGACGGTCACGAGCAGCTTCAAAGTCTAAGCCCTGTACGTTCGGAACGCTTGCGGTTTCAGGACCCTTGGATAAATGGAACGTAATGGTGTCTCCCTTGTAGGCTGTGGTTCCTGCTGCGATATCCTGCTCGGCAACTTTGTTTTCATCCACATCATCGGAGAAGACCGTATCGCCCTGTTGGCCGTTCAAACCATATGACGCAAGGGTACGTTGCGCCTCGTCAGCGCTCATACCGCGCAAGTCTGGTACGGTGACCTGCTCAGTTCCCTTTGAGACGGTAATGTTGACAGAAGAGCCTTTTGTAGCCTGCTCGCCTGCGGCAGGATCGGTGCTTACTACGTTACCCGCCTCAATATCAGGATTGTATACTTCAGTTTCGGTTCCAATGGCAAAGCCGGCCGATTGAAGCTCTCCTCGAGCCTCGGCAATAGGCTTATTGGAGACATCTGGAACAGCAACAGTTTCTTCATTTCCGCCGAGAGCCATTGCAGCTGCCGCGATACCGATTACCGCCAAAAGGGCAATAATGACACCAATTATCACATTGCGCTTGGTCTTTTTGCCTTTGTTGTTGTCGGGGTCGGCAGAATAGGACTTATTGACCGTCGTTGCTCCTGCATCAGCGGCAACGGGATTCATAACAGCGGTTCCATTCACGGGAGGAACGCCACCCATAACCTGGGTCTTCAGTCCGCTGATGTCATCTCCTAAGTTAACCGGACGTCCTGCCAGATAGTCATTGAGTATATGACGCATTTCGGAGGCATCTTTGAAACGACGCTCGGGATCCTTTTCCATGGCCTTCATGATGATAGCCTCAAGAGTAGGATCGATATTAGGATTGATGGTGCTTGGAGGCGCTGGGATTTCGTTTACCTGCTTTACGGCAACACTTACCGCGTCTTGACCATCAAAAGGAAGCTTGCCCGTTGTTGCTTCATAGAGAACAACGCCAAGAGAATAGATATCGCTTGCGCCTGTGAGCTCTTTGCCCTGTGCCTGCTCGGGGGAAACGTAGTGTGCGGTTCCAAGAACAGTTGCGGTCTGAGAAAGGCCTGCATCTCCTGCTCGAGCAATGCCAAAGTCCATTACTTTGATATTGCCATCAGGCTGAATCATGATATTTTGAGGCTTGATATCACGGTGAATAATGCCGCCTGCATGAGCAACCGAAAGTGCTTGCGCTACCTGAGAACCAATTTCAGCGGCTTTACGCTGGTTGATAGCGCCGCGTTCTTTAATGGCTGTTTTAAGGTCGGTGCCACGGAGAAATTCCATGACGATATAGTACGTTTCGCCATCAAGACCCCAGTCGTAAATGCTTACGATATAGGGGCTCTGCAGGTTTGCAGCAGATGCCGCTTCCTGACGAAAACGCTTGGTGAAGGTAGGGTCTGCTGCGTACTGAGGAAGCATAACCTTAACGGCAACCGTGCGTCCTAATACATTGTCTTCCGCGCGGTATACCTCGGCCATGCCGCCTAAGCCTACCCGTTCGATTAACTTATAACGGTTATTAAAGGTTCTGCCAATCATGCTTCCAGCCACGTTTATTCTCCCTTTGGATCCATGCTTAACAACCAATTTCTAAGCATATCGCATTCCTTAGTGTTCTTATACTTCATCTGCAAGCTTCCATGAGCTTTTAAGAAGTTTTAGAGTCTTCCTTGTACCTGCAGCGCGGTTTCGAGTACGTTTTGTGCTCGTCCTGCTGCACCCCCCGGAAGATCTTCTCCTGCTTCTTCTAAAACGATAGCAACCACTACTGAACAATCTTCGCTTGGTCCCATACCTACAAACCAGCGATCGTCTTTCGGTTTGCCCGTTTCTGCGGTACCAGTTTTACCTGCGATCTGCACTCCATCGACTGCAGCAGCAGTACCAGTACCATTATTTACGACGCCTTCAAGCACTGTTTTTACTCGCTGAGCAATTGAGCTTGAGCAGGCGGTATAAAGCTGACTTGGGGTAGCGCGATAACTATTAGCTCCTTCTGCATTGTAGATGCTATCGACTAAGTAAGGTTGCATAATGACACCATCGTTGGCAATTGCGCACCCAACTAAGGCCATTTGCAAAACTGAAGCCTGAGGACCGGCGGGGCTTTCGTGTTCGCCAACCGGCTCGCCAGCAGCAGCCCAGGCAGGTTCCCATTCGGTCATTTCGTTTGGATTAGGCATAAGCGAAGTTGCGAGCGGAAGATCAAACGAAATGTTTTGATTGAATCCGAATTCCTCAGAAGACTTCACAAGGCCATCTGCGCCAATCTCAGTTCCCAATTGAGCAAACACGGTATTTGCCGAAAGTTCCGTTGCGCGCTCAAGTGTTATATCGCCATAGGAAGCACCGTTAAAGTTGGTTACTTCGCCTCCGCCAATTTCTAGCGTCGAAGGAGCTGAATATACGCTTTGCTCGGTTGCAACATTGTTTTCAAGAGCAGTAGTGAGAGAAACAATCTTGAACGTTGAACCTGGCGAATACAGGGCTTGCGTTGCGCGGTTATAAAGCGCTGACGAATCGCCGTCGTTCGAAAGGATGTTTTCAACGTCGCTTGCATCATAGGTTGGTGATGAAGCAAGGGCAAGAACTGCGCCTGTTTCAGGATCGATAACTACGCAGGCACCCTTATATCCTTCAAGAGCTTCCTGCGCCGCCTTTTGGATGGTGGAATTAAGGGTGAGCTTCACATCGTTTCCGGCAGTGTTATTGCCTGTTGCGGAATTGATGACGTCAATCCATGAAGCATAATTGCTCGATCCTTTAAGGGTATCGTTTTCTGATGCTTCGATACCTGAAGTGCCGTAGGTATCCGAGGCGTAACCCACTACATGCGAGGCAAGATCGCCAGCAGGGTATTCACGCTTATAGGTGCCATCATCCTGCAGGACTGACTGAGCTAATATCACATTGTCGTAGGTCGAAATTGTTCCGCGTTCAGTTTCGGATTCCTTTGCAATCGTGT
>USIG01000035.1 GCA_900554685.1 uncultured Cryptobacterium sp. | reverse complement strand
TGGGTAATCAAAGAACGCGATGCGAGCGCAACATCTACCATATTGTCATCGATCCCCAGCGAAAACCAATCATCATTCCAGCTCAGCTTTAAAGGAATGATAAAACCCTCTTGCCATCTGTCATTTCGGCAATAGCCCTCCCAAGAGCTTCGTTCCCCCACGTTTTGTAAGGACGCCGTTCTTTGCGACGCGGAGCCGTGATCGGTTTTGCGGGGAAGATCTAACTTGCCCGTTTTGCCATCAATGCGAGCTTCAAGGATTGTAACGCCAGCTGCGCGGGCATCTTCGCGCAAACGATCAAGCATACCTTCACTAAAGTCAGCCGCGATTACCCCGTGTCCCTGTTTTGCAAGAGGAATGGCAAGCATGCCCGTACCGCAGCCCATATCTAAAATGAAACTTTTCTTGGTAAGCCCCATCTTTTGTATAAATTCGTCGGCATACGTATCATTTGATTCTTTACCGTAGCTCAGTGATCGTTCATCCCAGTGTTGTGCACCATCAGGTGCACGACGGGCTTTATCCATTTGTCTCCATTGTTCTGCAAGGCTAAACATCGCTTCTTCTTTCTTGGGTATCTCTTTACCACTGCAGCACGATTCTTGTTACTACGCTTTATTAAAAGAAACGCTATCGCATCATCGACATTCTTGTTCTCGTACCATTATGTCTCAATTTGCCTTTCTTTTGGTATCCGCTAAGATAAGCAACGTATATTTACGACTCGAATAAGGCAGATAGCTCAATCTGCCCCTTGCACTAAGAAAGGATAGTTACATGGACACCATGGAAATTATCACTAACCTGCTGCACGAGAATTTGGATATCGATCCAGAACAGGTTACTGAAGACGCAACATTTGATTCTTTAGGCATCGATTCACTTGATATGGTTGAGCTTATTTGCGACCTTGAAGATGAATGCGAAGTAGAGTTCGGTGAACCTGAAGGTCTCGAAACCGTAGGCGATCTCGTAGAATATATCGACGGTCTGAAGTAGAGACGAACTGTTAAAAGAAAATCGGATAAGTTTGCCCCTTATCCGATTTTCTTTTTGTTTGTTGAAGTATATATCTCAAGGAGCACAGGTATTGTCTAAAAAGATACCTACCCCTTAAGACTTACCTCAAGAAGCATATGCTTCTTTCTACCCTGCATCTATACACCCAAAAGACGCTTAGATAAGCTTGACTAATTCTGTCATCGGGAGTGTTATCATCCCCCTACTTTTTTATGTCCTAGTTTAAGGTGATTTCAATTACCTCATCTTTTCCGTCTTTTGCATAACGAAAGACATTGTATGGTTGAATTACTAAATCAAATTGACGCCTTTGTATGGGGTCCTGCCATGATTGTTTTATTGCTGGGCTCTCATATCTTTCTTACATTCCGTACAGGCTTTATTCAAAAACGCCTTCCCCAGGCAATTAAGATGTCCCTCACAAAAAAGGAAGGTAATGAAGGCGATATCACTGCCTTCGGTGCTCTTGCCACTGCATTGGCAGCAACTATTGGTACAGGATCAATTGTCGGTGTTGCCACCGCAATCCTTGCCGGCGGTCCAGGTGCTGTTTTTTGGATGTGGCTCACCGGTATTTTTGGTATTGCCACTAAGTATTCAGAAATATTTGTTGCGATTAAATATCGTGTAAAAGACCATAACGGCAATATGCTGGGTGGTGCTATGTATGCATGGCAACGCGGCTTTACCAAAAATGGCAAGGTACCATGGTATGCCAAGCTTGGTGCTATTGCCTTTGCCCTTTTTGCCGCAATTGCCGCTATTGGCACGGGATCTGCTGTTCAAGCATCGGCGATGACTGGCATTTTAACCTCTTCAGGTATCTCTATTGAACCGTGGATCATTGGCCTTATCATCGCTTTTTTGGTTGCCATAGTCATTTTTGGCGGTGTACAAATCATTTCAAACGTATGCGAAAAGCTTGTACCTATCATGGCGATTGGATATGCCGTTGGATGCCTTATTATTTTGGTATTTAACTGGGCTTATCTTTGGGATGCAATCGTCTTAATTTTTGAATGCGCCTTTACTGCAAAGGCTGCGTTTGGTGGTGCTGTTGGCTCAGGCATTATGGTTGCCCTGCAGTTTGGCTGCGCACGTGGTTTGTTCTCAAACGAATCTGGTCTAGGTTCGGCCCCAATCGTTGCTGCCGCCGCTAAAACACCTAATCCTGCAGAACAGGCTCTTATCGGAATGACCGGCACATTTTGGTCTACCGTTGTAATCTGCGCACTGACGGGCATCGTGTTGGTTTCCACCATGATTGCGTTCCCTAACATACAAGAACAAATTCTTGCCAACCCTTCCGTATTTTCCGGCGCTCAGCTTGCCAGCGTCGCCTTTGCACAGATCCCCTATATTGGCACCCCGTTGCTGGTCCTAGGCATGATCAGCTTTTCCTACTCGACTATCCTGGGATGGTCTTACTACGGAAGCCGCTGCATCACCTATCTTTTCGGAAAGCGAGCCATCAAACCCTACCAGATCATCTATGTTATTGTGGCCTTCTTAGGCGCGATCGGCGTTGGCGATATCGTATGGACTATTTCAGACATTGGTAACGCACTTATGGCAATTCCAAACATCATTATGGTTTTGCTCCTTTCAGGTATGATCGCCAAAGAAACAAAGTATTACGTCTATGACGACAACCTAGATGAGGTTGATGAAACCCCTATTCCAACAGTCGCTTCAAAATAACGCACAAGCAGAACTTGAACTCTCTATAATAAAAAGTTCTTGCACTCACGTAAAAGCCGCCCAGATAAGCTCTGGACGGCTTTGTTTCTTATCTACCTCTTGAACAAGGAAGCGATTCTCCCCTTTGCGGGTTTCTTTTCGACAAACACCACTCCACATGCGTTAGGACCAATATGAGAACCAATTACATAGCCTATTTGACGGCGCTCAGTTACTGAGATGCCAGCATCTGCCAATCTCTCTTCTAATCGTTCGCAATTCTTTGTGCCATACGAATAAATGGCATACACCGGAAAGCGCTCATCAATTTCAAGAGAATCAAGATACTTCATAATGGTGTCAAAAGCCCGTTTACGCCCAAGGCATGCTCCCACCATCGCAAGATCGCCTTTTTCAGTAACCGAAATGACTGGCTTGAGCTTAGCAGCTTCGCCAATTTTTGCCGCAGCCTTTGGTATACGTCCACCACGTTGAAGGTATTCAAGGGTGTCGACCATAGCAATAACTTTTACTGAACCTTTAAGCTCCTCAAGAGCCTCTACAATACGCTTTGCTTCCCACCCCTCATCACGAAGTCGCGCCGCATAGTCAGCCAAAATACTGATCGGATAGGTTGCCGTAAGAGAGTCAATAACATAAATTCCCTCACCGCCGACCATCGCCTGTGCCATACAAGCATTTTGATAGGTACCGCTGAGCGCTGAAGATAAGATGAGAGCAATTACCTCATCTCCCGCATCGCGTGCTTGCTTAAATGTTTCCGCAAACGTATGAGGGGTAATTTGTGAAGTACTCGGAAAGAGACCCGTCTCTTCTAAAAGTTCGAAAAACTCATCGCGCCCCAAATCGATGCCATCGCGATAATCGGTTCCACCAACATTGGTAACAATAGGAAGAACCTCTATACCTTTTTCCTGTGCTTTTTTAGGCAAATACTCAGATCCTGAATCAACTAGTATTCGAATCACGTAAACGGCCCCCTAATCACACGAACATGCTTTTGCATGTTTAAGTAATCACTAGCAGCACAGCGCTTACTTTTTTGTCTTTGCTTCACGCCAAAGTTTTAATCCTTTGCTGCATTAAGGAAAATGCTTATGAGCGTGTATTTTTATAGTGCTTACAAGAATACGTTAAACGCAGCGGAGATGGTATCTAAATTTGTCTACGGACTTACGTATTTTGTAGATGATCATTGCCGATCCTTAAGGTTTTAAGAACCAAGCAATGCAATAACCGTTAAGATAGAGAAACTTACTCAATAAAGGAATTTGAAAACCGCCTACAAACGAAAGAGGCATCAATGGATAATCTCGATACTATTGTTGGCGCAATCGCTAAAAATTACAGTACGCCAGAAATCTTTTTTACCGATCCTGATAAACACTTCCCCAATAAAAAGGCCATTATCAGCATTATCAAGGACATCCGACGCGTAATGTTTCCTCGCTACTTTGGCGACGAAACCCCCACAGGAACCAATCCTGAGTACTTCATTGGTGAAACCCTTATTCGCATTGAAGATGCTCTTCGCAAGCAGCTCTATGAGGCACTCGCATTTCGCTGCGCACGCGACAATAACGATCCACAAAAATGCACCGCATGCGAAGAAGAAGTTGATGCACGCGTAGATGAGATCTGCAAAAACTTCTTTGAAAAGCTTCCTGAAATTCAGCGCATACTGCTTACCGATGTACAGGCTGCCTTCGATGGAGACCCCGCAGCTCAAAGCAAGGAAGAGATTATCTTTTCTTACCCGGGATTTTTTGCCATCTTTGTATACCGCATCGCCCATGAACTCTATCTGCAGCGCGTACCTCTCATTCCACGCATCATGACCGAATATGCTCACAGCGGCACAGGTGTTGATATCAATGCAGGCGCCACTATCGGCGAATACTTCTTCATTGACCATGCAACAGGCGTTGTTATCGGAGAAACCACCACTATTGGCAACCATGTCAAAATCTATCAAGGCGTAACCTTAGGAGCACTTTCCACCCGTGCTGGTCAAAAGCTTGCAGGGGTAAAGCGTCATCCCACCATTGAAGACAACGTTACTATTTACTCAAACGCAAGTGTTCTTGGCGGTGAGACCGTAGTAGGTGAAGGTAGCGTTATCGCAGGCAGCGCTTTTGTTACCGAATCAGTTCCCGCTAATTCTCGCGTAACCTTAGAAGGACAGCGCATCAATGTTCGCCAACCTAAACCCAAAAACGCAACCGGCTGGGAATAAACCTTTTCAAGATTAACTTTTATCATCCTTGCACCCCGTAAAAGTATCCCCTGCTTTTACGGGGTGTACTTTTCGAAGGGGCAAAATCTCAAAACCGTTTAGTGGAAGGTGTTGTATAGCGCGCCTTTACGATATCTTTTCGAATACGCGCAAAGGCAGCCTTTTCTCCCTCTTCGGCAAGCCATGTAAGCATTTTCTCAAGAAGCTCTTGGGATTCTGGATGAAAGAGTAAATCTCCCTGTGCGCTTTGTTCTAAGTGAAAATAGGTAAGTGCACTATCATCTTTATAGGCATCTTGCTGATAGACCTTACTTGCCGCTACACGATCGCAAAACATTTCCACCACATAACGAGTAGGAATAGGCTTACCTTCAAACGTTGCATCGCGGTTCGCCTTCATGTCAATCCAGTACTCATAATGGTGTTTATTACGCCCCTTGTGATGCATCCAGGCCGTTGAATAACCAATATCTGCACGCTCTGCTGTATTAGGACTTCTATCGCCTTGATAATAATGAACACCTACGCGAAATTCCGTAAGGGAATATTTCGATAGATCGTGTACAAGGCCCTGCCAATACAAACCAACTTTGAAGCAGTGACGCATAACAAGCACTTTATGATGAGTAATGGTGCAAAAATGATGCCATCCTTTTGAAAGCGATCCCATTTCTATTCCTAAATCCAACCAAAATGCTGACAAGCCTTCATTATGCCGTCATCATCACAAGAAGCCGTTACATAATCAGCGCGTTCTTTGAGAACCTCGCGTGCATTACCCATTGCAATAGAGGTCCATTGTGGCAAGAACATAGAAACGTCGTTATACCCATCGCCAAATACCACTACATCCTCAAGAGGCGCATGCAGCAAATTCATCATATAGGTTATGCCACGTTGTTTATCCATTGGTTCAATAAAGATAGTATCGGAGTTGTACCGGACATGAGGTACGTTGGCAAGAGCTCCTGTTTCAAGAACAAGATGTTCGTCTTCTGCTTTACAGGGAATATAAACTTTAAATACCGTGGTAAGAGAATCAATTGAAAGGGCAGGCTCATACTGCGTTGGCACATAGTAATCGCCTGCAATCTCAGCAAAATCAGCACGAGGCGAATAGCGCACTAATTCATTTGCTGTTGTAACCGCCCAAGGAATACGATGCTCATCCAGAACATGCAAGCACTGTTTTACCGGTTCAATTGGCAGCGGTTCCATCCACTTTAGATCTCCTGCAAGCGTTACTGAATATCCTCCATCAGCAACCAAGTTATCTATTCCAATAGAGGAAATGAAATCGAGAGCATTTATCTGAAGTCTCCCTGTTGCAAGCGCAATAAAGTGACCTTTTTCCCTCAGACGTGCAAGGGTCTCCTGAGTAGATTGAGGGATCTCACGCGTACGGGGCACCGCCAAAGTGCCATCATAATCAAAAAAGAAATATTTCCGCTGCACGTATACCCCATCCTCTCATCAAAGCGAACAACCTTGCTTGCTTTCTTTATTTATTATCAAGCCTTATTAAGAAAACCCACGCTTGCCTTATCGAGTACGCTTTCACAAAGATCAAGCACTCATACAAGGCGAAACGTGGGTTTAAACAGACTTTACGCTCCTTACAAAATGCGCAATGCAACTTCCTTGAGCTGACGAGCAGTTACCTGGCTTGGGGCACCGGTCATAGGATCGGATGCGCTTGAGGTCTTCGGGAAGGCAATAACGTCACGAATTGACTGCTTACCTGCAAGAAGCATTACCAAACGGTCTAAGCCCAATGCGATACCACCATGAGGAGGAGCACCTAATTCAAGAGCGTGAATAAGGTGACCGAACTTCTCCTCAATCTCCTCATCCGTCAAACCGCAAACACGCAAGATGCGCTTCTGCTCTTCTGCGTTGTGGATACGGATGGTACCGCCGCCCACTTCGAAGCCATCCATAACCAAGTCGTAAGAATAGCTTCCGCATTCAAGAGGTGCAGACTCAATTTTGTCCAGATCCTCTTCCAGAACATGAGTGAAAGGATGATGCTCTGCTGCGTATTTCTTTTCATCCTCGTCATAACGAAACATTGGGAAGTTGACCACCCAAAGAAGCGCATGGCCCTTACGCTCAATACCTAAAGCGTCAGCCATATGAAGACGAAGTGCTGCCAAAACAGCATTAGCTACCTCGTAGGTATCAGCAGCAAACAAAAGCAAGTCACCTGGCTGCGCATCAGCAGCTTCTTTAATCTTTGCATATGTTTCATCATCAAAGAATTTGATGATTGGGCTCTTTTCCTTGCCATCGCTCGTAAAGGCAATCCATGCCATGCCCTTTGCACCATTAGCAGCAGCAACATCAGCCAATTTTTCGATTTCTCCACGGCTCCAATCGCCAGCGCCCTTCGCATTGATGCACTTAACCAGACCGCCAGACTGAGCCACACTTGAAAAGACCTTAAAGCCACAATCTTTTACGATATCGGTTAAATCGACCAGCTCCATACCAAAACGAACATCTGGACGGTCGCAACCAAAACGATCCATTGCCTCAGAGTACTGCATACGCTGCAGAGGGAATGGATGTTCTACGCCAACTGCTTTAAGCGTTTCTGCCATGACATCTTCCATCATAACCATGACATCTTCGCCCTTAACGAAACTCATTTCGATATCAACCTGAGTAAACTCGGGCTGACGATCAGCACGAAGGTCCTCGTCGCGGAAGCAACGAGCAATCTGGTAATAACGCTCAATGCCACCAACCATCAGCATTTGCTTAAACTGCTGAGGGCTTTGTGGCAATGCATAGAACTTACCAGGATTAGGGCGAGAAGGAACGATGTAGTCACGAGCGCCTTCAGGGGTGGAATTTGCCAAAATAGGAGTTTCAACCTCCAAGAAGCCACGCTCATTCAAAGCGTTGCGCATTGCTTGTGCCACCTGATGGCGAAGCTTTAGGTTGGCAAACATCTCCGGACGACGGAGGTCAAGATAGCGCCACTTCATACGAGTAGTTTCATCGGTTTCAATACCATCTTCAATGGAGAACGGAGGAGTTACCGAAGAATTCAGCGTCTTTACCGAGCTTGCTAGAACTTCAATTTCGCCTGTTGCCATATTGGGATTGACAGCATCATCCATACGAGCGCGAACTTTACCGCTTACTTCAATAACGTATTCGCGTCCAAGATGTTCTGCTACGGCAAAGTCTTCTGCGCTTACGCAATCAGGGTCAACCACGCACTGCGTGTAGCCATCACGATCACGTAAATCGATAAAGATAAGGCCACCATGGTCACGGTTGTGCCATACCCAACCAGTTAAGGTTACTTCCGTACCTACGTCTTCACGACGCAACTGACCGCACGTATGTGAGTGCATGCAGTATTCGTTAAGGAAATCTGTCATGATTTCACTTTCTCCTCGTCCCTTTACTTTTCAACAAGAATACGCCCTTTAAAGCAAAACACTCAAATAAGAATTTTGCTTTAGCTACCCACTACCTATTGAGTAGCTTTGAAGGCATGCTCTTGTGTTATTCCAACCGTAATACTATAGCGAAAACCGCCTGCATCAGGAATGACTTGCAGGTGGTTTTTAGAAAAACGATAGGTTATTAACAAAGAACTTTTGTTAATTGGTCCAGCGCAACAAGCTGTTCTTCATGGTTTTCCATATTGCGAAGTTTCACACTGTTTTGAGCCAACTCATCAGGACCCAGTATGGCAACAAACTTAACCTTGAGCTTATCGGCCAATTTGAACTGACTCTTCAAACTGCGTTGCTGATGATCCATTTCGCACGAAATGCCTGCATCACGACACTCCTGAACAAGCGCAAAGGCCTGCTCGCGCACCGAATCATCAACGCAAGCAACAAAGAGATCAAGAGTATTTGCTCCAGGGAATTGAACGCCTGCAGCCTCTAAGGCAAGCACACAACGCTCATAACCAAGGGCAAACCCTAACCCTGGAACATCGCGACCGCCAACTTCCTTCGCCAGTTTGTCATAGCGTCCACCACCGCCAATAGCGTTTTGAGAGCCCATACCGTTGTCGACCTGAACTTCAAAGACGGTACGGGTATAGTAATCAAGACCTCGAACAAGACGAGTATCCTCAACAAAGGAAATACCCGCTGCGCTAAGATAGCGCTTAACGGCTTCATAATGCTCACGGCACTCATCACACAAATGATCCGTGATACGAGGTGCACCTTCCATTATCTCTGCACACCCTTGATTCTTGCAGTCAAAAGCACGCAACGGATTAATATCTGCACGGTGATTGCATTCATCACACATATCAGCTTCATGCTTGCGAATGTATTCACGCACAAGCTCGCGATACGCCGGACGACATTTCTCACAACCCATAGAATTAATGAGAAGACGCATGTCAGACAGAGGAATTCCGATAGTCTCATAAAAACGCATAAGCATAATAATTGCTTCGGCATCCACGCTGGGATCTTCCGCTCCTAGACACTCAACGCCTACCTGACGGAACTGACGCAAACGCCCCTTTTGAGGACGCTCGGCGCGAAACATAGGACCAGCATACATAAGCTTAGCCGGAGCGCCACCTTGGGGAACCAAATCGTGCTGAACCACCGCACGTACCACACCTGCCGTACCTTCAGGACGAAGCGAAAGCTTGCTCTTTGACTTCAAAGAACCGCCTTCTAAAAGCTTAGTCATGTTGCCACCCGAAATAACGGTGAACATTTCCTTGGATACCACATCGGTTGCTTCCCCGATACCACGTACGAACAACTCAGTTTGTTCAAACATGGGAGTCTCTATTGGCTGATAGCCATAACGTCCAAAGATAGAGAATGCGGTATTGCGAAAATAATCCCAAAACACTGCATCATGAGAAAGCAGATCGAATGTTCCTTCAGGAGATCGAATAGCCATAAGTGTGTAAGCCTTTCGCTTGATGCCTTAATACATATGCGCCCTATAACGTAAACCACCCGCACTCCTTTATGCAAGGAAAAGCGCGGGTGGCTTGCAATTATTTCATTATCTTAGAGATGAGCAACTACCAAATCGCCCATCTTGGTTGTGCCTACAATTTTATCGGTTGGCGTTGCCTCATCAGCAATATCACCGGTACGCCAGCCTTCGTCGAGTACCTCAGTAATAGCACGCTCAATATCATCTGCCGCCTGAGCCATGTTGAAGCTATAGCGAAGCATCATGCCAACAGAAAGAATCTGAGCAAGAGGATTAGCGATTCCCTTTCCTGCAATATCAGGTGCGCTACCGTGGCTTGGCTCATACAAAGCAACACCATCACCCAAAGAAGCACTTGCCAACATACCCAAAGAGCCTGTAATCTGAGCAGCTTCATCAGACAAGATGTCGCCAAACATGTTTTCAGTAACAACAACATCGAAATCAGCAGGACGGTTGATAAGCTGCATTGCCGTATTATCCACAAGCATATCTTCCAGCTCTACGTCAGGATATTCTGTCTCGCCAATTCGGTGAACAATCTCTCGCCACATACGGCTGGTTTCCAAAACATTTGCTTTATCAACGCTTGTTACCTTGTTACGACGTTTGCGAGCAGCCTCAAATGCCTGGCGAGCAATACGCTCAATCTCATATTCGCGATATTCAAGCGTATCGTAGGCACGTTGACCCTTTGCACCGTTAGTGCCTGCTCCCTCTTCATCATAGAAGCGTTCACGCTTACCAAAATACAAGCCACCGGTAAGCTCACGAACAATCATCATATCAACGCCATCAATAACTTCAGGCTTTAAGGTTGAAGCCTGAGAAAGCGCTGCGAAAATTTGCACAGGACGAAGGTTAGTGTACAAACCAAGTGCTTTACGGATACCGAGCAAACCCTGTTCAGGACGAGGCTTTTCAGGATCGGTTGTATCCCATTTTGGGCCACCAACCGCAGCCAACAAAACAGCATCGGAAGCATTTGCAACCTCAAGGGTAGCATCGGGAAGCGCCGTACCACACGCATCGATCGCGCAACCGCCAATTAAAGCGTCCTTGCATTCAAAGGTGGTATCGTACTTTTCCCCTACCGCATTGAGTACTTTAACTCCTTCGGCAATAATTTCTGGTCCAATGCCATCACCTGGCAAAGTGCAAATCTTATACGTTTGCGACATAGAGAATCTCCTCGGTCACTTAAAGTTATTTCCTACGCTAATCCAAGAACCTTTCTTGTCCTGTTAAGCAGACCACCCTGTTCGATAATATCTGCGATAAAAGGAGGGAAAGGCTGAGCCGTAAACTCTGCTCCCGTAGTTTCATTTTTGATAGTGCCTGTTTCGGTATCAACAGAAACGATATCTCCATCAGAAATAGCATCTACCGCTTCAGGACACTCGAGAATAGCAAGGCCAGTGTTGATAGAATTGCGATAGAAAATACGCGCAAAGCTTTTTGCAATAACAACATCTACTCCAGAAGCCTTAATAGCAATGGGAGCATGTTCGCGCGAAGAGCCACAACCAAAATTCTCATCAGCAACGATAATATCGCCCTGCTTTACCTTGTTTACAAAATCAGCATCCAAGTCCTCCATGCAGTGCTTAGCAAGTTCAGAAGGCTCAGAGGTAGTCAAATAACGAGCAGGGATAATTACATCAGTATCTACATCGCGACCGTAGCGATGAACGGTTCCTTTAAACTGCATGTGCTTCTCCTAATCTAAATCTTCAGGAAGACCAATGTGACCAAGTACTGCACTTGCTGCAGCAACCGCAGGTGAAGAAAGATAAACTTCACTCGTAGGATCACCCATACGACCTACAAAATTACGATTCGTAGTAGCAATTGAGCGTTCGCCTGCTGCCAAAATACCCATATAACCGCCCAAGCAGGGACCACAGGTTGGAGTCGAAACCGCACAATTTGCATCCAAGAAGACATCCATCAAGCCCTCATCGATGCACTGACGATACACCTGCTGCGTTGCAGGAATAATAATGCAGCGCACATTTGGATTGACCTTATGCCCCTTCAAAACAGCCGCTGCCTGGCGCATGTCTTCGATACGTCCATTGGTACAAGAACCAATAACAGACTGATCAATGGTAATATCGCGTGCTTCGGCTGCAGGACGAGTATTGGAAGGAAGATGAGGGAATGCCACCGTTGGAACAATGTCACTCGCGTTGATGTTGTAAACCTTTGCATATACCGCATCAGGATCAGAATGGTATTCCTTATAGGGACGCTCCGTACGACCATCCATATAAGCGCGCGTAACTTCGTCAACCGCAATAAGACCAGCTTTGCCGCCTGCTTCAATTGCCATGTTCGAAATCGAGAAACGCTCGTCCATAGTCAATCCCTCAATAGCGCTTCCACGGAATTCCATAGCCTGGTACAAAGCGCCGTCGACGCCAATCATGCCAATGATGTGCAAGATAATATCCTTGCCCGTAACGCCAGGCTGAAGTTCGCCTTCGATATTAAACAAAAGAGATTCAGGAACCTTAAACCATGCCTTACCAGTTGCATAGCCCATTGCTGCATCGGTAGAACCAACGCCCGTTGCAAAAGCGCCCAACGCACCATAGGTACAGGTATGACTATCGGCACCAATAATAAGGTCACCCGCACCAACAACGCCCTGTTCTGGAAGGAGTGCATGTTCAACACCCATGCAACCTACCTCATAGAAGTGCGTAATACCTTGTTCGCGCGCAAATTCACGCGTCATTTTTGCCTGCTCAGCACTTTGAATATCCTTGTTGGGGACATAGTGGTCAGGAACAAGCGCAATCTTGGTGGGGTCAAACACCTTGTCAACGCCAACCTTTTTGAATTCTTTGATTGCAATAGGTGCCGTAACATCGT
>USIG01000034.1 GCA_900554685.1 uncultured Cryptobacterium sp. | reverse complement strand
CAGCATGAATGCGGTTGCTCCAGTGTCGTACATCGCGCTTACCTCCTTTAATAAATCGTCTGGCACGTTTTCGACACTGGTATCTTTACATGCAAAACACGTTCAAAAACGCAGATGAACGCTAGTTTACAGATCGGGAAACAGTTTGTAACACGCAGGAATTATTGACGATACATACCTGAAACACAAACCCTAAAGACGCATCTAACACGCTGTAAAAACAAAAAAATAGAGAAACCATTGAAGGTTTACCTGAGCGATTTGAAAAAAACGTATTGAGACCAAACAGATATAACGCTCACACTAAGAAACTAGTCTAAAGAAGAAAAATACCCAAAAGATAAGTGCAGCCTATAAAACGCCTTATTTTGCTTCGCATTACCCGCGCTAAAAGGCATTCAAACGAAAGGCTGCTGATTGATAACAGTTACAAGCTCACACCAGAAAGGCTCAAGTGTTAGCACCTTAGCTTTTAGCAGACAAATGTGTGCGAAGCGTTTGCGCAATACCTTGTGCATCAATACCTAAATCTGCAAAAAGCTGATCGACTTTACCTTGTTCAACAAATGAATCAGGAAGACCAAGAATCTCAAAGGCAGGATTTAAGCCTGCTTCAGCAATAACTTCAGCAACACCCTCGCCAGCACCGCCGATGCTGACACCGTCTTCTACCGTAACAACAACGCCAGTGCGTGCTGCATCACAAATAGCTTGCCTATCGAGAGGCTTTACCCAACGCATATCAACGACTCGGACATGATAGCCTTCGGCCTCAAGCTGCTCTGCTGCTTTGAGAGCATAAGAGACCATACGACCAAAAGCAAGGATTGACGCATCGTCTCCCTCTCGAACAACTCGGGCGCATCCAGGCTTCATATAAAGAGGGTCTTGCGGAAGAGCCACTCCTTGAGCCGCACCGCGAGGATAACGAAGAGCAACAGGCCCTTGAAGCATCAATGCCGTATGAAGAGCATGAACAAGCTCCGCCTCGTTGGAAGGAGCAATAATTTTCATGTTAGGTACCGTACGCAAAAGTGCCATATCAAACATGCCATGGTGCGTTGGACCATCATCACCAACAAGGCCAGCTCGATCTATCGCAAAGACCACATCTAAATTGCACAGGGCAACATTGATAATAACTTGATCAACCGCGCGCTGTAAAAACGTCGAATAAAGAGCCACAACAGGCTTTTGCCCACCAAGCGCTAATCCACTTGCCATACCGACCGCATGGGCTTCAGCAATTCCTACATCAAAACAACGCTCAGGATGTTTGGTCGCAAAAGAACGCAAGCCCGTTCCATCTATCATGGCAGCAGAAATAGCACAGATTCGTTCATCACGCTCAGCTTCATGTTCGAAAGCTGCAGTAAAAGCTTGAGTATACGTAAGGGTCGATGAGGAAGATTTAACAGAAGCTCCTGTCTTAATATCATAGGGACCCACCCCATGAAAACGAGAAGGATCTTTCTCTGCAGGCAGATATCCCGCACCCTTTTTCGTTACCACGTGAACCAAAACAGGCACATCCGAGGCAAGCGCACGACGCAAGGTAGCTTTAAGCGCAGAAATATTATGACCATCAACAGGAGGAGTACAGACAATACCTAACTGCTCAAAGAGCATCGTATCAGGAATAACAAACTGCTTAAGCGAATCCTTTGCTGACTTACCAAACTTTACGAATGCTTTTCCTGCAGGCCCAAAGGAAGACTCAACAAAATCCTGCATGGAATCACGGCTTTTACGGTAGTTGTTGCTTACTCGCAAACTGCCCAGGTGCTTTGCCATAGCACCTACGTTACGAGAAATAGACATTTCATTATCGTTTAGGATAATGACAAGAGGTGTTTGCGCCTGACCAAGGTCATTGAGTGCCTCAAACGCCATACCGCCTGCTAAGGAAGCATCACCAATCAAGGTAACAATTTTTTCCTTACCACCACGCAGATCACGAGCACGGGCTAAACCACACGCCACCGAAAGAGAATCAGAAGCATGACCAGAAGGATGAACATCATGGACATTGCTTTGTGGCTTAGGGAAACCGGAAAGTCCTTTGTATTGACGTAACGTAGAAAATTCCTTTAAGCGACCAGTGATAAGCATGTGAGCATAGGACTGGTGTCCAACGTCAAATAAAAAACGATCGCGAGGGGAATCAATCAACGAATGAACAGCGAGTATTATTTCCACTGCTCCTAAGCTTGAGGCCACATGACCACCCGTTTTAGAGGTAACCTGAATTATTTCCTCACGAATTTCTCCCGCAAGAATAGCAAGTTCTTCATCGGTTAAAAGCTTGAGTTTATCAGGTGCATCTATTGAATCAAGAATGCGTGCCATGTGCACACCTCCCTCCCCTGCAACATATCAAACAGCTACGTTTCAAAAAAAAACGTATGATCGTAAACCTACCGAAGCATTTTAATGCTCAATTGGTTTTTCTGCCTCAGGTAAGCCCTCATCAGAAGAGTTTATCTGAGAGAGATTCTCATCAGTGTCAGGATTTACCTTTGAATCTGATGAAGCCGAATTACTTTCGGCAATTCCCTCTTCCATAATACGCGAAGCACTCAATCCGATACCAACTGCTTCTTCATAAAGATCAAGTGCTTCGTCAAGCGGCAAAGAATCGTCGCTTACCAGCGTTACGATCTCATCAAGACGCGTTTTTAAATCTTCAAATGAACGCGCATCCCCTTCGGCCATTTACGAGTTCTCCTCTTCAAGCTGAGTAGCAATACGTCCCAGAATGCCATTCACGAAACGGGGGGAATTCTCACCGCCAAATTCTTTTGCTAAATTCACTGCTTCGTTGATTGAAACAGAAATAGGCACATCCTCTACATAACACATCTCACACGCAGCAAGACGTAAAAGAGAGCGATCCACGACAGGCATACGATCCATAGACCAGTTTTCACTTGCAGAAACAATACGCTTGTCGATATCTGAGAGATGCTCTTGTACAAGATCGAGAAGCATAACAGCATAGTCATCCAAACCCTGGGTCTCAGGGACCAAAAGACGATCACTAATGATGCTGTGAGGAGTTTTTTCTAAAATATCTCCCTGATAAAGCAACTGCAGCGCATTTTTGCGCGCAATTACCCTTTCTTCATGTTGCAAAGCTTTTGACATAGAGGCAAAACCTAATCTTGGAACTGAATACCATTAACTGTGATATCAACGCGAGATACCACAAGACCAACTTGAGTGAGCACTGCATCGGCAACAGCCTGACGAACAGCCTTAGCAATATCCTCTAAAGAATGACCAGACTGAACACGAAGCGTTACCTCAACTGCTACCGTATCATCATCATTGACCGAAACATTCACTCCTTGAGTGGATTGTTTAAATGCAAGAAGTGAACGAATACCACTTGGTGCAGCGCCAACAGAAGCCACACCAGGAACCTCGCGAACGGCAAGAATAACAATAGTCTCCATTACACCGGGAGCAATTGCCATGCCTTCAGTATTGATATCAGACATTTTAGTTATCCCCCATTTCGGTTTCAATGAAGTCAGTATAAACCCTTCCTTCAATAAAGGCGTCCATTTCTAGAACCTTTTGGTGGAAAGGAATCGTCGTTTTAATACCTTCGATGTGGAATTCATCCAAAGCACGCTTGCCGCGCGCAATGCACTCTTCGCGATCGTTACCCCAGACGATAAGCTTTGCAACCATAGAATCGTAATAGGGCGAAATGCGAGAACCTTCCTTAATGTAGGTCTCAACGCGAACGCCTGGTCCTGCAGGAGTTTCAAAACGCGTGATAGTACCTGGGCATGGACGAAAATCCATGTCGGGATCTTCTGCGTTGATGCGAAATTCCATAGCATGGCCATTAGGGCTAAAGGGAACCTTATCCATACATGAAATAGGCTCTCCTGCTGCAATGCGCAACTGCTCTTTAATAATGTCAGTGCCCGTGATCATTTCAGTGACAGGATGTTCGACCTGAACACGAGTGTTCATTTCCATAAAGTAGAAGTTGCCATCCTGATCAAGCAAGAACTCAATAGTGCCAGCGTTCTCATAGCCCGTGGCACGAACTGCCTTAACCGCAGCAACACCCATTGCGCGACGAATTTCATCGGTAAGTGCAGGAGAAGGAGCCTCCTCGAGAAGCTTTTGATGTCTGCGCTGCAAGGAACAGTCACGTTCGCACAAAGAAATGCGATTGCCATGTTTGTCAGCAAGAACCTGAACCTCAACATGGCGAGGACGTAAAACGAGCTTCTCTAAATACACATCGCCATTACCAAAAGCTGCCTGAGCCTCGTTTTTTGCCGCCATAAACTGGGCCTCAAGATCGGCAGGATCATGCACTTCACGCATACCCTTACCGCCACCACCAGCTGAAGCTTTAACAAGCACAGGATATCCTGCCTTTTCGGCAAAAGCACGAGCCTCTTCAACGGTTTCAACCACACCATCAGAGCCCGGAACAGTAGGAACTCCACAAGCCTTCATGGTTTCACGGGCTGCAGCCTTATTGCCCATGGCATCAATGCACTCAGGTGAAGGACCGATAAAGACAATGTTGTTATCGGCACACGCACGAGCAAAGTCTGAATTTTCCGCTAAGAAGCCATAGCCAGGATGTATTGCTTGAGCGCCCGTGTTGATAGCAGCAGCAATAATCGACGACATTACCAAATAGCTTTTATTTGCCTGAGCAGGTCCAATGCAGACCTTTTCATCCGCATATTGGACTGGGTAGGTATCGGCATCTTCGGTGGAATATACCGCTACCGTTTTAATACCCAATTCCTTACAGGCACGCATAATACGTAGTGCAACTTCACCACGATTAGCGATTAACACTTTGTCAAACATTTATGCACTCTCCGGACCAATAGCATCATGATTTACATGAGGCTCGATGTAGAACAAGGGGGTTCCAAATTCAACAGGGGTTGCATCTTCGAGGCATACCTCGCGAATAGTACCCATTTCTTCGGCAGTAATTTCATTCATAAGCTTCATAGCTTCAACGATACAAAGCGTTTGATTTGCTGCCACTTCATCGCCTACCTGGACGAAAGGTGGCTCGCCAGGAGCAGGAGCAACATAGAAGGTGCCAACCATAGGAGCCGTTACGCAATGCCAGCTTGCGGGACGAGATCCATTATTTGCTGCGCTTGGCGCTCCTGCTTGAGGAGCTGCAGGAGCAGCCTCAGCGGCAGGAGCGGCAACAACAGGTGCAGCAGGTGCAGGAGCAGCTGCAACCGCACTTGGCATACGCACTGCAATGCGTGCGCCCTCTTCTTCTACCACAATTTCACCAACGCCGCTTTCTTCAGCAACGCGTACCAATTCACGAATCTGATTAATATCCACGTAATCGTCCTCCTTGGTCATGCTCGATTCCTGCTCAAGAAGGAAATCGACCTTTTCAGATGTACGGTGTTTACTTAAATATGTACGCGCCTCGTTCGGGAAAAGGGCATACATCAAAACGTCTTCTTCAGACTTTGCCAAATCGCCAATTTCTTCTTCAACTTCAGCAAAGGTGGTTGTTACCAAAGATCCTGGTGCCACATCGGGAGGAAGAATCTTGTCGGTGTCATCACCAACAACCTTCTTCACGATTTCAGGACTCATAGGACCAGGAGCCTTGCCGTAGTAACCACAGATATAGTCCTTCATTTCTTTCGAAACAACGCTCCAACGCTTACCGGTAAGAACGTTAAAGACTGCCTGGGTGCCTACAATTTGAGAAAGAGGCGTTACCAAAGGAGGATATCCAACCTCAGCACGAACCACAGGGATTTCAGCCATTACCTCATCGAGGCGATCGGTTGCATTTTGAATCTCAAGCTGAGACATAAGGTTTGACATCATACCACCAGGAACCTGGTGTGAATATACCTTCATATGGATCAAAGATGAAACGCCGCGCTTGTAATGACCACGCTTGCGAACTTCTTCCCAGTATTCAGAAATCTCGAAAAGCAGACCAAGATCAAGTTGAGTGTCGTAACGGCTTTCCTGCAAGGCAGCAACAATCATTTCTACCGCAGGATGAGAATTACCAAAAGCAAGAGGTGCACTTGCCGTATCAGCAATAGCAGCGCCCGCCTCGGTAGCTTTAATGATATTTGCCGGAGCCATGCCACCAACATAATGACAGTGAATATGAACTGGCAGGCCAATTTCAGCATTAAATGCCTTTACCATGCGCTCGGTACGGTAGGGAGTAAGCATGCCTGCCATATCTTTAATGGCGATAGAATCTGCACCGAGATCCTTGAGCTGTTGACCATACTCCAAGAAACTATCAAGGGTATGAACAGGAGACATGGTGTAGGAAATAGCTCCCTCGAAATGACCGCCGCAGTCTTTAATGGCCTCAGCGTTGTCAACTACGTTTCGAATATCGTTCAGCGCGTCGAACACGCGAAATACATCGATGCCATTGCGATGAGCAGCTTCGATAAAGCGGTGCACGATTTCCTTGGAATAGTGCTTGTATCCCACAAGATTCTGGCCACGCGAAAGCATTGCAAGGCGTGTGTTAGGAGTTTTGGCTTTAATGGAACGAAGGCGATCCCAGGGGTTTTCATCCAAGAAACGCAAACAGGTATCAAAGGTTGCGCCACCCCATGCCTCAATTGCCCAATAACCTACGCGATCCATCTTAGGTAAGATCGGAAGCATATCACCAATTGACATTCTGGTAGCCCACAAGCTCTGCTGACCATCACGAATGGTGGTGTCCATGATTTGAAGCTTTCCCAAGTGTTTCGCACCTCCTTTAGCTCAGTAACGTATTTACTGGTTTGGTATACATAAGTGATAAACGTTAAGTATAGAACATAGGGGTGCAAACGCACCCCATTTTACGATGCTATTGGCAAAGTATTTACACACGCTTAATGAAACGACCATCACGTGTATCGATCTGCAAAACATCACCAATCTCAACAAACGTTGGAACCTGGATGGTAACACCGGTCTCTAACGTAGCTGGCTTGGTAGTGTTGGTAGCGGTATCACCCTTGAAGCCAGGTTCGGTTTCGGTAACCTCAAGATCGACAAACATCTGAGGCTCAACGCTGATGAGCTCATCACCTGCATACATCAAGGTTGCCTCATCGTTTTCCTTCAACCAATTAGCAACATCCCCTACCACATCAGCAGGAATAGCAAGCTGCTCAAAGGTATTCATATCCATAAAGTTGAAATCAGAACCATCGCTGTAGAGGAACTGCATCTTCTTGGTTTCAAGACGAACGGAATCAAACTTCGTACCGGAATTGAAGGTGTAATCAACAACGCGACCAGTCTTGATATCGCGAAGCTTTGTACGCACAAAAGCGCCACCTTTACCAGGCTTTACATGCTGAAACTCAACAATGGTGCAAAGCTTTCCGTTGTATTCAATGCACATACCATTACGAAAATCTGCAGTAGAAATTGCCACGTTAACTCCTTTAAAACGTATCTACCAAATTTTAGTTTAGCTTATCTATTATAAACATCTTATGCGAGCTTTGAGTAAAAACGTTGAAACCATCCAAGGTTACTACCCCAAAATCCTCAAGACGCATCCCAAAACGACCAGGACGGTAGATACCCGGTTCAACCGTCACCACGTTACCAACTTCTAGAGGCTTGCTGTTTGAAGGAGAAAGACTGGGCATTTCATGAATATCGATACCAACGCTATGACCGAGCGAATGGCCCATCATTGCCTCAAAGCCTGCCTTAGCTAAAAGAGCTTCAGCATGATTATGAATATCACAAGCAGAAATACCTGCATGTATCATGGCTTCACAAGATTCATTGACCGCACAAAGCGTTTCCCACGCATGCTTTAACTCGTCTGAAGGCTGCCCTATAAAAACCGTACGAGTCATATCGGAGCAGTACCCACCGAAGCGTGCACCAAAATCCATTACAACCGCATCACCTACCGAAAGAGGTAAGTCCCCTGGAATTGCATGAGGAGAAGAAGCGTGAGATCCGGTCGCAACTATCGTATCAAAGGCAAGGCCTTCAGCCCCCTCTTCAAACATAAAACGATCAAGCTGCATTTGGACTTGACGCTCGGTCATGCCAGGCTTCATATAAGAAACGATACGCGCGAAAGCGGCATCGGTGATAGATTGCGCCTTCTTCATAAGAGCTATCTCGGCATCATCTTTAACTTCACGAAGCGATTCCACAAAACGATCAAGCTCAACCCAGCTCAGTTGCCTGCGTGAGAAAAGTTTTTCAAGGCTGCGAAATTCCGAAAGGAGCAAACTGTTTTCGATACCAACCTGCACCGATTGAGCAGCACCAAGTTTTTGCAGCACTTCATCAAGAACAGCGCTATGAGTCATACGACGAGCATCTATTACGATGTTTGTTGCCTTTGCTTCACGTTCAAGCGCTTCCACATAGCGTGAATCGCTATGAAGCACAATCGAATTCTTTGTGATGATCAGCGCATGAGCAGCCTCGGTATCAAACACCTTTTCAAATCCTGTTGCCCAAGCAATATTGGAAAGATTTCGCAGATAAAGAACATCAAGGTTCTGCTTGTCCATAGCCTGTCGGATACGCTCGATACGCAACGGTTGAAACGCCATAATTCCTTCTTTTCTTTACGGTCATTACCTCAACAGTTTATAAAGGTACTCCTGCACCTATACCTGCACAAGAAGAAAAACATGCTCTATTCAGTTCCAGGAGTAGTAAAACGCTCAAAGATGTTTTGGTAGCCTTAAGAAAACTTACGCATGCGAAGCAAGCCAAGCCTCCAAATAGCTCATCACAACATCATCAGAGAGCTCTTGGACGTGCCAGGTGCCAAAGCCATCAGGAAGAACAAAGCGTAGAGTTCCCTGACGAACTTTTTTATCTACCTTCATCAACGACAAAAGCTCTTGCGCTGTTGCATCGAGAGTGATTTCTGGAAGAGAAAAACGATCAAGAAGGTCATCTTGCAGATACACAAAATCTAAGTCGCACAAACCCAAACCAGCAGATAAGCGGGCTGCAAAACGCATACCCTGCGCAACCGCATGACCATGAGAGTACACCCCGTATCCGGCATATGCTTCGATAGCATGAGCTAAGGTATGACCATAGTTAAGGCATTCACGAATACCTGAAGTTTCGTCTTTGTCTTTCATGACCACAGAGGCTTTAAAGGTGATACAACGCTTGATAGCCTCCTGCACCACATCAGGATCTCTTTCCTGAATTTCTTGTGCATGTGAAGAGAGCCATGTGAAAAAAGAAGAAGAATCAATAACGGCAGATTTAACTATTTCGCCACAACCACAAGACCACTCCCGTTGGGAAAGCGACTGCAAAAGGGAAATGTCGCCATACACTAATGAAGGCTGCCAAAAACTACCCACCAGGTTTTTACCAAGATCAAGATTAATGGCAGTTTTTCCTCCCACCGATGAATCCACCATTGCAAGCAATGTCGTGGGAATCTGAATAACGCGAAGACCTCTCATAAACGTGGAAGCGCAAAAACCTGCGAGATCACCAACCACGCCCCCGCCAAGAGCCAAAACGACACTATCGCGAGAAAGCTGACAGTCTGCCATAGCATGCCACACTTCAGCGGCACACTGAAGAGATTTGGCCTGCTCTCCTGAGGGAACCTTGATAACCGAAGCCTGAAATCCTGCCTTGTCGAGGGCATTTTTCAAGGTAGGCAAATAACGTTTTGCAACCTCAACATCACTGATCACCATAAGCGATGTTGAACGATCAAACTGATCGAGCTCATCGGCCAAAAAGGGTAAAATTCCTTGCCCTAAGACAATATCGTAAGAAGATTCCCCTGGAATACTTAGCTTAATACGCTCCATAAAAACTAAGCCTTAGATTGATCGGTCATAATGCCGCGTTCAAGCAAAACAGAAACAACCTCTTCTGCCACTTCACGAACAGAACGATTTTCCGTCTCGATCTCTACATCGGCAGCCGCTTCGTATTGGGGAGCACGCTCGACAATAGTTTTACGAGCCGTATCAAGATCTTTAAACATAGGACGCGATTCAGTATTAGGAATACGAGCAGCAGCAGCATCTGCGGAAACTTTTAGATACACCACAAACCCTGCGTCCTTCATAATCTGGGCATTTTCGGGGCGCTTAGAAACAACACCGCCACCACAACCAATCAAACGAGGTGATCTGCGCGTAAGATCGCGCAAAACATCGGTTTCAATATCACGGAAAGCCTCTTCGCCATCTTCAGCAAAGATATCGGCAATAATTCTATCTTCACGAAATTCCAAATACTCATCAGCATCGATAGAAGCAACGCCGCACGTAACAGCGATTTGTTGAGAAACACTTGTCTTGCCAGCTCCCATAAAACCAATAAAGAATACCGGCTTGTTAAGTACGTAACGGCCAGCGTGTTGATGTGTCATTGGAACTCCTTGTTATGTAGTAGGGATATAAGCTATCGGGACATTGTTTTAATACGTTCTTTGAAAGAAGCGATATTGGCTTTAATATCGGTCATATTGTCGCTTCCAAATTTCTCCAAATAGGCATTGGCAAGCACAAGAGCAACCTCCGATTCACCCACAACCGCAGCAGCAGGAACCGCACAGGTATCACTGCGCTCCTTGGAGGCTTCTGCCACTTCGAGAGTATCAAGGTTTATCGTATTAAGCGGCAAGGTCAGAGTAGGAATTGGCTTCATTGCTACAGTAATAATAAGAGGCATTCCTGTAGTCATACCGCCTTCGAGACCACCTGCATTATTCGTTTTGCGAACAAAGCCCTTCTTTTCATCGAGCACAATCTCATCGTGCACCTTACTGCCAGGACGACGCGCTGCCTCAAACCCCAGCCCAAATTCGACACCTTTCATGGCCGGAATTGAAAACAATGCAGCGCCCAGTCTAGAAGTTAAACGTTTCGAAGGTGTTTCATAGCCACCTAAGGTAGGCAACAACCCTGTAACAACAATTCGATACGTGCCTCCCAGCGAATCGCCCTTTTCCTTGGCTGCATCAATTGCATCCATCATACGTTGCGATGCTGCCTCATCAGGACAACGAACTTCGCTCATTTCAATATCAAGAGGACTGTAATAGAGCGCATCATTCATAGGATCGCGTTCCTGCATAGAAGCACTTCCGATAGAAGTTACATACGAATAAATTTCTACGCCAACTTCAGCAAGAAATTCTCGCGCAATACCTGCAGCAGCAACACGCATAGTAGTCTCGCGAGCACTAGAACGCTCGAGCACGTTGCGGCAATCGTCAAAGTCATTTTTTAATACTCCCAGCAAATCAGCATGGCCAGGACGCGGAGTTACCTCACGTACAAGATCCTGAGGAGCTTCACCAAAAACTGCCATCCTATCGGTCCAGTTTTGCCAGTCGCGATTGGTAACGCTTAGGGTTATGGGAGAACCGAGGGTCATCCCAAAGCGCACACCAGAGGTAATTTGAACGGTATCTTTTTCGATTGCCTGACGGCCGCCTCTTCCATAGCCAGACTGCCTGCGAGCTAAATCAGCATTGATACCATTTTCAGAAATTGCTAAACCAGCGGGCACCCCTGAAACAATAGCGCTCAGTTGAGGACCGTGACTTTCTCCTGCAGTGATGTATTCCATGAGTGTATAAACCTTACCCTTTAGTTCTTAAAAACGAATAAATTGTAGCAAAGACTACGCTATACCCGCATTACCAAATTCAATAAGAAGATCAGCACAAGCCGATCCCCAATAATCCATTATGCTCTCGGCAGAAACCACATCGCATCCGCAAGCGAATGCCTGTTCCAGCAAGGAGGTGCTTCTTCCCCAAGGATCACATACAATTTGCGCAGAGCGTAAAACATCTGAATAATCAGGCAACGCTTTGCTTTCTGGAAGAAAGGAAATGCAGATATCAGCCTGCTTAACTGCGCCAAGTGCTCTTAAAGAGCCATAAGAAAAGTTGGTATGCTCGTAGGCCTTAGTTGCACTCAGGTGGCCCGTTCGTGCCTGTTCGGTATCAAGAATTGCCATACGGTTTTTTGCAAAAGCTTCCAAGAATGCATCGAGATTAGCTTGGGCTCGGTTTTTATCATCATCCAGAATTGTTATCTGATCCACCCCTGCCCGCGCGCATTCATAAGCCATATCCAGCGCAGCACTACCCGATCCAAAAATAACCACCTTGGCACCGTAAAGAGGAATGAAAGTTTCTTCAAGACAATCAACGACAGAGCGTGCTAACTGAGACAAGGTAATAGTGTTTGAGCCACCTCGATAGCGAACATCAGCGCCACAGCTCAATTTGGAAGAAGCACCTTTCGCCGTTGCCGTTTCAAACAATAAGGAACGAAAAGCAGGTGCCACCACAAAGGCGTGATCTTTATTTTCAAGAGCCGCTTGTGCTTCTTGCTTGGAATCACAGCGTTTGATAAGCACGCTCCAAACCGCAGTTTTATCCATAAAAGCACGCCTAAAACGTGTTGCCTGGTTTATAACGTCCTGCGTTGCGATAAAGGTGAGGTTTCGCACGCTTGAGCCCCCTCAGGTTCCTGGTCAGCAATAACTATACGTTCAATGTTACGAACAAAAACGGTATGCTTCAAATCTTCTTCCACGAGCGGACACACAAGATAGCCTTTCATACCCACTAAATGAGCACCCACGATATCAGTTGAGAGTTGGTCGCCTATCATAACGGTTTGTTTCCTTGGCACGCCAAGCTTGTGACAAGCAAGCAAAAACCCCTGAGGAAGAGGCTTTAGGGCCTTTGCTACCAGAGGAAGATCAAGCTCTTCTGCTAAATCAAATACATGGGCATGAAAATTATTAGAAAGAAGACAGGCGGGAATCTGAGCACGGCGAAGCTTAGCAAGCCATTGTAAGACATCAGGAGGCACTGTTTGATCACGTCTTGAGAGAATC
>USIG01000033.1 GCA_900554685.1 uncultured Cryptobacterium sp. | reverse complement strand
GAAATAAGCGCGATTAGTTATCTTAACGCAAAATCACCAACATACAACCTAAGAGTCTATCAGAAAGCGCCCTTATGTGCGCCGATAGTCTCTTTTGTCTCCATAAATTTGAAGAGAAGTCTTTACTTTCCTGATTTTTTGTAGGCATCAGCAAAATATTCTTTTAGGGCATCTTCAACACAAGGAGGAACAAAGCCCTTGATGTTTCCACCCATTGAAGCCATTTCACGGATGATTGAAGAAGACAGGTACATAAACTTAGGAGGAGACATAATAAAGAAGGTCTCCAAGTCTTGACTCAATTCGTAGTTGAGTGCCGTCATCTGAAATTCATATTCAAAGTCGGTAATTGCACGAAGGCCCTTTACTACGACATGAGCATCAAGCTCTCGCACGCAATCTACCAGCAACCCATCAAAGCTGATAACACTTACGTTGGGAAGATCAGCGACTGCTTGCGTTGCAAGGCTAACCCGTGTTTCTAAGTCAAACATAGGATTCTTTTTTACCGACTGAGCTACTGCTACAACCACATCATCAAAAATCTGCGAAGCACGCTTGATGACATCTACGTGGCCTGCGGTGATGGGATCAAAAGTTCCCGGAACAACCGCTCTCTTCATTTCCGTTCCTTCCTAAGGGTTATAAGAGATGTATCTCCATAGTTTTTATGAGAAACCTGCACGTATTTTAGCGCATCCATCGCTTGAATAACTGCAGAGGTGTCTTTTTTCGCGTGCTCATAACAGATAAGCGCGTTTTCGGCGATACATCCTGCATCATCGAGCTGCAAAAGAAGATCAGCAATCAGCTGCGCTTCAAAGGCATAGGGAGGATCAAAGAACAAGAGATCAAAAACACGCGTGGTACTCTGCGGCAATGAAAAAGTATCCCCTTTGCGAAGAAGATAGCTTCCTTTAGCCACCCTAAGAGTTGCGATGTTTTGAGAAATAATACGTTGTGCTTGACTATCTTGTTCACAAAACAGACAAAACGAAGCACCGCGACTTAAGCATTCCAATCCAAGCGCGCCCGAGCCCGCAAAAGCATCAAGTACACAAGCGCCCTCAAAGCCACCACGCGCGCTATAAAGCGAGCTCATAAGAGCCTCCCTGACTCTGTCAGTTGTTGGGCGCGTATTTGACCCCTTAAGAGTTTTCAGCGGCCTGCCTCGATATTGCCCCGCTATGATCCTCATTAAGTTCTCGCTTTCTGTCTTGTTTTTAATTCATACATGACCAGTTTGTGCTCTTCGGGCGACAAATTAGTACCGTTATAGCACATTCGAGCATCATGATAGGCCGCCTCAATAATTGCTTTATCACGAATCACATTAACCAGTGCCAAACGAGAGCGACCATGTTGGCGATTTCCAAAAATATCACCTTCCTTTCGCAGAGAAAGGTCATATTCCGATAAGGCAAACCCATCATCAACGCGCTCCATAATACGAAGTCGTTCAAGTGATTGCGGCGCTTTTGAACGTGAGACTAAAAAGACTGATCCGGGTAAATCCCCACGACCAACACGTCCACGAAGCTGATGGAGCTGAGCTAGACCAAATCGATCGGCATCTTCGATAATCATTACGGTCGCATTGGGAACATCAACGCCTACCTCCACAACGGTAGTGGAAACAAGAACCTGAATTGATCCATTTCTGAAATCATCCATAACCTGCGCTTTTTCTTGTGAAGTCATCTTGCCATGTAAAAGTCCTACGCGTGCTCCAGGAACAATCTGTTCTTGCAAAACTTTTGCATGAAGTGTTGCCGCAGAAAGAGTGTCTTTTACTTCATCATGTTCTAAATCCCACTCAATAGTGGCATATTCAAAAGCTGATGAATGTCCCTGCTCTCCAGAATCTGATTGATCATCTTGCTCATCCTTTAAATCCAAACCAATTAAAGGACAAATAACATAGGCCTGTTCCCCTCGCTCAAGCGCTGCGCGCAGTGCATCGTATGCTATTCCTTCTTCAGAAAAATGGCATACTGTTGTCGTTCTTCCTCCCTGCCGAGCTGGAGCGGTATGTAAATACGAAAGCGACAAGCCTCCATAAAGCGCCAAAGCAAGAGAGCGCGGAATAGGAGTTGCGGTCATAGATAAGATATCGGCACCGGGAGCTTTATCGATAAGCGCTTGTCGTTGCTCAACACCAAAACGCTGTTGCTCATCTATACAGATAAGCGAACACCGTGCAGGAACTACCTCTTTTTCTAAAAGTGCATGGGTTCCAAAAAGGACTTGCAGTTGCCCCGATGAAAGTTTTTCTCTTATCTCGTTGCGCTTAGCAACAGAAGTAGAGCCGGTTAAAACATCCCAGCAAATACCAATCTGATCAAATAAGGGGCCCAATGTTGTGCCATATTGTTGGACTAAGACTTCTGTTGGACCCATCATAAGCGCCTGTGTTCCAGAGTCTGCGCAGGCTGCAAGGGCAAATGCTGCAACCATCGTTTTTCCGGTCCCGACATCACCCAAAAGAAGATGATTCATCGGATAGTTTTCTGCCATTTTGTTCGAAATAGCAGCTATCGCCTCAGTTTGATCCTGTGTCAACGTAAAAGGGAGCACTTCTCGTAGTCGCTTTTGATAGGAGCCTTGAATTTCGTGCTGAAAAGGACTGATTCCCGCTATACGTTTTTGCTCCTGATCGATAAGTTCAAGCTCCAAAAAGAACAATTCCTCATAGCGCAAACGTCTGCGTGCCTGGGTGGCATCAGAAAGAGAAACAGGGTTATGAACGCCCCGTAGCGCCTGATAACGAGAATAGAGCCGATAGTGCATACGCAAGGAAAGCGGAAGCGGATCGTAGAGTCCCCTAACAACAGAGAGCGCATTGTTTATGAGACGACGCATAGTGGTTCGGGGAATTTTAGCTACCGAAGGATGAATCGGAAGCACTATCCCTGTTTCTACTTCACCCTTTTCGTGAACAACAATAAGAGGATTTACCATACGCTTAAAGCCGTATGAAAATTCAACCTTGCCTGAAACTGAAATTCGATCGCCTTTATGAAGACTATCTACCAACCAAGGCTGATTAAAACACGTCACTATCAAAAGACCGCTTTCATCGAGAAGCGATAACTCCACAAGAGTCAATCGTGGTTTCGGACGTTTTTGTTTTATCTCGTAGAGCGTACCGAAAATGGTATAGGACTTTCCAATTTCAGCTTGCTGCACAAGAGCAACACAAGACATATCAACGTAACGATGAGGATAGAGCGCAAGTAAATCGCGAATAGTTTTTATCCCGAAAGATTGATAAAGAATCCGAGCGCGTGTATCACTGACCTGTTTTACCGTGTTCACAGGAGCATCAAGCGACAAAGAAGCATGAAGGCGGTCAAGGATATGACCTTGATCCGCCTTCTGGTGTTGATGATCTTGAGCCTTCACAGGAATTGTCACCCGTTTCCTAAAAACCTTTCGAATACGCAAGGCGTTAGAGAAAAGCCCTCTTGATCCTATTCAACGGAAAGAATAATAGGATATAAAGGCTGTTCACCGCGATGTGAATCGATCTCCAAATCTTCGTACGCTTCTTCAATGCGGCCAATAAGCGCTTCAAAGGCTTCATCGCTATAATCTTCGCCCGCAAGAATAGTAAGAGTATCCGCATCCTCTGCTTCGAGAACCTTAAGAATACGAAGGGTTGCATCTTCAATCGAATCCGAAACAACCTCCAGTTCCCCATCGGCAATACCAATAACATCGCCATCATGAATGGGGTTGCCATGTACGTCTTTAGAGTCCTTGATAGCACGTGTTACCTCGCCTGTTTTGACCTCTTCACGCGCTTCAGTCATAGCTTCAACGTTTTCTTCAAGTGATGCCAACTCATCAAAGGCAAACAGAGCAGAAAACGCCTCAGGAACACTCTTTGTTGGCACTACAGCACAGGGCTTTTCCGAAACATCAGAACAGGACTGAGCAGCCATAATGATATTGCTATTGTTAGGTAAAATAATAACTTTATCAGCGTTAACGGAATTTACCGCATCAAGCAGTTCCTTCGTTGAAGGATTCATGGTTTGACCGCCTGACACCACGTAATCTACGCCCAAGCTTTCAAGAATTGCTGCATTTCCTGAACCAGCCGCAACAGCAACAAAACCAATAGGCTTTGCCTCTTCTGCCTGCTCCTGTTCAAGCTTTGCACTGCGCTCTTCGCTTTGCAGCTTCATGTTGTGGATAAACACTTCAGAAATCTGACCGCGTTCCAAGAAGTACGCCAAAACCTTATCGGGAGTATTTGAATGAACGTGGACTTTAAATTTAGGAGTAGAACCAACGCAGAGCTCACAGTCTCCCATGGTATGCAAGAAATCGAGCGCCTCTTCGGGATCAAGCGTCTCTGAATCGACCAGGAATTCATTGCAATACATATATGCAGAACCCTCCCAGTCGTTAATCTGTTCGATTTCGACCTTAGGAGCGGCAGTGCGTGCAAAGGCTAGTTCATCACCAAGGACATCGCTTCGTCCTGTGAGAGCTGACACGAATGAATCGAAGAAAATGGCAAGACCAAAGCCACCCGCATCAACTACCCCGTTCTCTTTAAGAACGGGCAAAAGATCGGGGGTACGCTGAACAGAAGCATAGGATTCGCCCACAATAAAACGAAGACCCTCTTCAAGTTCCATTTTCTTTTTACGGGCCTTATGAGCCGCCGATGCCGTATCGCGCAATACGGTAAGTATCGTGCCTTCAACAGGCTTACGAACCGCATTGAAGGCTACCTCTACCGCTCGATCAAACGCATCATCAATAGCGACAAGATCAAACTTGGTGTGATTTGCCACACCTTCACAAAGACCGCGCATAATCTGCGAAGTAATTACGCCCGAGTTACCACGAGCACCCATAAGAGCGCCAGAAGTAATAGCACGACGACGATCTTCATCGGTAGCACCAATGGGTAGTTTTGCCAAGTTTTCAACAACCATAGCAAGGGTAAGCGACATGTTAGTTCCTGTATCGCCATCGGGAACAGGAAATACATTGAGTCGATTAATTTCCTCTTTACGAGCAGCTAACGCTTTCGCTGCAGCAGCGATAGCATTAACGATATCGTTAGACGTATAGTTGCTCATTTGTTTTTACTAGCTCCTCTATTACCTTGATCGCACAGCCTTGTAAAGGAACACGTATATTCCCCCACATGCCAGCAGCTGAGCGAATCTTATAATCGCTGTAAGATAAATGGTTTAGCGAACTTTAATCCCCTGTACATGAACTTCTACACCCTTAAAAGGTGTGCGAACAAATTCTTTCAAAGCGAAGCTAACCTGTTCTACCAGATTTTCTGAAACGGTAGAAATATTTACTCCGTGCTCAAGAATGACATAGAGGCTCACTAAAGTGCCCTCTTCATCCGTTGAAACCACGATGCCACGACGCAAACGAGATTTTGGTAAAAGCTTTGCTAAACCATCAACTGCGTTTGGTGCTGCCATGCCAACTACGCCATAACACTGAGTAGCAGCATGACCCGCCACATCAGCAATAACTTCTTCAGAAACGACAAGGTCGCCTGCAATTTCATTGCTCATATAACTGTCCTTTCAAAGATGGTATTTACCATCAATTGACTTACGACCAAGTAATTAGTATAGCGGAAACTACACTCTCCTTGATCGTTTAGAGCATTTGCGCATCGAAGCAACACCAATTACTTCGATCGGCTAACTATTTTTCTGTATTTTGCTTTGCTCTGAAAGACTTTCAAGAAAAACTCACAAAGAAATAACTTGGATGATAAAGATTGCTGTGGTATAGTATTTGGGCTTTTGGAAATCAACGGTATCTAACCGTACCAAATATCAGAGTAAATGGAGTTGATTTAGAATGTCCAAAGTTTGCGAGATCTGCGGTAAAGCACCCAGCGCTGGTCGTAGCATCAGCCACTCTCATCGTGTAAGCAACCGCACCTTCCGTCCTAACATCCAGAAGGTTACCATCAAGGTAAACGGTAAGGTAAAGCGTGCTAATGTTTGCACCAAGTGCATGAAGGCTGGAAAGATCGAACGCGCATAAATTCGCGTTTATTACTTTTGGGCAGATTGTAATCTACCCCTTGCCTATAACAAGATTTAAGCCACCCAACGGGTGGCTTTTCTTGGTTTGTGTTCAGTAAGATTTAAGCAGGGGTTAGTGAAGATCAACCTTTTTCTTAGCGCTTCTTGCCAAAGGAAAAGATATCTTTAAGATCTCCCATAGTGCCAGAAAGCTCCGTAATAACCTCTTTGCCATCTCGGTATATATTGCCTATGGCACGACCTGCGTCAGCGAGATTTTCTTTCATATCGTCTGAAAAAATTTCTTTTTTCTTTTCTCCCTCTAAAGAATCTTCGCTCGATTTTTCAGTATCAGATTCTTTCGATGTTTCTTTTTGAGATGAAGAGGTACCAGCCTGCTCACTCAGATCGTCTGCCGATGCGGCCTGAGATGTCTTAGTTTGATCAGAAGCAACTAACTCTTCTTCATCTGAGGTTTCTGCCTTTTTCGACTCAGTAACTGATGAGGATTGAGCAACTTTTTCAATTTCACACTGAAGCAGATAAAGTTTGTCGTCAATTTTATCAAGCTTCGTGGCATATTCAGGAGCCTCAATAGGCAATGACTTTACCGCTTCTGAAACATCATCAAGACGTGCATGAAGGGTGTCTATCATCTGCAAAACATTCTCGTTCATGCTACTCCTTTATCGATATCGTTGTTTAAGTGCTCGTTCAATCTCGCGTTTTGAATCACGCTCGGCCATAGCAGCACGTTTATCATAGAGCTTTTTACCACGTGCAACCGCCAATTCCACCTTTACGCGGGAATTGCGATCAAAATAGATCTTGATCGGCACAAGTGCCATGCCTTTTTCTTGCGTTTTACGCTCAAGATCGCGTATCTGTTTTCTATGCAGTAAAAGCTTGCGCTTACGATCGGGATCGGGATTATTTAAGTTGCCATGGCTATAAGGAGAAATATGGAGATTATTAAGCCACACTTCCCCGCCTCGAATAAGAGCAAAACAATCCGTTAGCTGACAGTTGTTTTCTCTTAACGAACAAACCTCCGTACCGGTAAGAACAATTCCCGCCTCATAGGTCTCGAGAATTTCGTAATCGTGAAAGGCGCGTCTGTTTTTAGCAATGGTTTTTTCTGTTTTAGCCGACATAACCTACATTCCTGGAACAAACGAAACATCTTCATCAAGATCAAGAATAAAACGTTTCAGCAAGCAAACCGTTTCCTCAAGATCTGAAAGCTTAATCACTTCAGTAGGAGTATGCATATAACGCAAAGGAATAGATACCAGTCCTGCGGCACAACCACCTTGCTGTATCTGCATAGTTCCTGCATCGGTGCCCGTAACACCTGGTTCTGCTTCAAACTGCACCGATATACCTTCTTTTTTCGCTGCCGCGCACAGACGTTCAAATACCACTGGGTTGATATTAGGACCACGAGCGATTACAGGACCATCACCGCAGACAATCTTGCCATAACGACTCTGATCGATGCCGGGATAATCGGTTGCATGGGTTACATCTACCGCAATAGCTACATCAGGATTTACCCCATATGCCGAAGTCGTGCCACCACGTAAGCCAATTTCTTCTTGAACCGTTGCCGCACAAATATAGTCACCTTGCGCCTTGCCGCTTTTCTTCAGCTCTTCCATAACGCGCGTAATGACATACACGCCAGCCTTGTCATCAAAACCTCGTGAAACAGCCATACCTTTACCGATCTTGTCAAAGCCTACACCGTAGGTGATCACATCTCCTACGCGAACAAGCGATTTAACACGACGAGGCGACAAGCCCAAATCAATTACAAGGCTACTAAGAGGCGTTACCGTTTTTCGCTCATCAGGCTCAATTAAATGAATAGGCTTTCGTCCTACCACACCGCGTAAGGTTTCCGTAGCGGTATGAACATCAACACGCATGCCAGGCAAAATGGCGGCATCAACACCACCAACAGCTGCAACACTCAAAAAACCCTGATCAGAAATATGAGTAACCATCAAACCGACTTCATCCATATGGGCTGCAATCATAACCGAAGGAGCAGAACCGCTTCCTAAAAGACGCGCATGAACCGATCCCATAACGTTTGTTTCAATCTCGTCAGCCACCTCAGAAAGACGTTCGCGAACAATGTTTGCAATTGCAATTTCAGTGCCCGTCACAGAAGGGGTTTCAACCAGTTGTTTTAAATAAGCTTTATCTACTTTCGCCATAAAAGCCTCTCAATCTTTCTTATTGCAAAGACCTTAAACAGAACTTCAATATCAAAACTACTTAAGCACTATAAACGTGTTTAAGTATTATAAGTGCTTCGCGCTCCTTATCCTACGTGATCGTATATCCAAGACATGACTTAATCTAGCCCCAACGATCACTTGCATACACAAGACGGGAATCATGTCGCTCTTCCGGAGCAAGCTTAAACGAAAGATGCCTTCCTCTTGGATAAGCCCCCACTAACACCACCTGGAGCTTTTGACCTAAACGATACACTCTGCCCGTTGAAACGCCACTGAGAAGGTGGTGTGCAGGATCAAAAGAAAAGTACTCATCACCAAGCTCTTCAAGTGGAAGAGATCCTGTTGCGGTGTTTTCCAATCGAACAGTAACACCAAAGGTGGAAACCTGAGAAATCACACCCTTAAAAGTTGAGCCAATATAACCTTGCAGGTATTCAACTATCTTAACAAGCTGCGATTGACGGGCAGCCTTTTCAGCCCTTCGCTCCATCTCTGAGGAATGTTCTGCCATCCAAGGAAGAGCGTTTTTCTGCGCTTCAAATGTTTCACTTTTTCCAAAGAAGCCTTCCTTAAGCATTCGATGAACTAAAAGATCAGGATACCGTCTGATAGGCGAAGTGAAATGACAGTACGTATCAAGGGCAAGGCCATAATGATAATCCTGTTCGGCACGATACCCCGCTCTTTTCATCGCACGGAGAAGAAGCGTATTGACCAGCTCCTGCAAGGGATGACCCTTTACGCGCCCCAACACCTCTTGTAAGGTTTGAGGGTTTCCACTACAAAACAGGCGCTTATCAATATCCTTAAAAAGAGGAAATTCTCGCAAGACGGTATACAAAGAGCGAAGCGCTTCGGCATCCGGCGCATCGTGAACACGAAAAACACAGGGAAGATTTTTCTCGATAAGCCATTGAGCAACCAGATGATTAGCAAGAATCATAGCTTCTTCGATAAGTTGTGTCGCGTCAGTTTTTCGTCGGTAATAAATATCGATGGGATTATGGTTTTCATCAAGTTTGACCTTTGCTTCAACTCGCTCAAAATCCATACATCCATCTTTTTTCCGTCGTTCAAACAGCGCTTTCGCAAGCACATTAAGCCCTTCGATACGCTCTTGAAGCTTTTCAAGCACGCCTTCACGAAGTGGTATCGAACCATGAGGAACCTCACAGCTTTTCAGATCCTCCTCAATATCCTTAATCGACCTTCCAAGAGAAGAGCCCTCTAAAATTGCTTGTGCCTGATCGTAAGACAAGCGCGCAGACGATTGAATAACCGAGGGAAAAACCTCATAGGACAGAACTCTGCCTACTGGGCTAATGAGCGCTTCTACACTTATAGTGGAACGCTTTTTCGCAGGTACAAGTGAGCAAAGATTATTACTTAGAGGCTCAGGGAGCATCGGTATCACACGATCAACAAGGTATACCGACGTAGCACGCCGACGAGCATCGAGATCGAGTGAGGTACCAAATGAAACATAGCGAGATACATCAGCAATATGAACACCAAGGCGATAATTTTCCCCTTCTCGCTCCAGCGATACCGCATCGTCGAAGTCCCGCGCATCTACCGGGTCAATAGTAAAAATAAATTCACTGCTAAGATCTCGATACCCCTGAGCTAAAGCCTCATTTGCCTCAAAGGACGCCTCGTTTGCCTCCTGAAGTGCACCCTCTGAAAACGTAGTTTCGAATTGCTGTTCGGCAATAATGAGATCAATAGCAACATCAACCTCGTCCTCAGAACCGAGCACCCGCAGCACTCTACCAGTTGCCGCCGAGTTACGGCTTGGAAATTCTTGAATTTGAACCTCTACGATATCGCCCTCATGAGCAAACAGAGCATCACGTCGTAGCGTGAAGATGTCGTAAGGGATAGCAGGATCTTCGGGCACCACAATGCCGAATGGTTCGGCAATCTCATAGCGTCCTATAAAGGTATCCTTACAGCGCATCAAAACCTTAGTGATGCGAGCTGTTGGTCTGCGAGAGGAAGGGGAAGTCGATCTATGAGAATCAGAAGACGACAAGCGAGAAATTTCCACCAAATCGCCGGGAAAGGCACCATTGATTTTAGATGCGGGAATAAAGTATTCCCCTTCGGCCGTTTTTACGAAACCAAAGCCTTGCGCATGTAATTCAAGGACACCTTGGGGGCGGGCCTTTGGTCGGCGACGCGCTTTTGAACTACGTCGTGCCATACGCGCAACCTTTCTCTTCTTAATAAGCAGGCATAATTGGTACTAAAGCGATGCAGCTACTAACTCTTCTAGTTATTGAGAGAACGGGCAACATCAATTGCGACGCTTTCCTGTGTAGTCGCATTATTTGCCTCGATATCAGGAGAGACCCCATTCCCATCAAGTTGACGTCCGTTAGGTGTCAAATAATAAGCAGCGGTATATCGAAGAGCGCCACCAAACGACAAAGGCTGCATAATTTGTACGCTACCCTTTCCTAAGGTGGTAGTTCCAACTACACTCGCTCTCCCTGTTTCCTGCAACGCCGCAGCAAGAACTTCAGCACAACCCGACGTTCTTCCATTAACTAAAACTACCAGAGGGGCCGAAGTAACACTTGAACCGTCAGCGCTGCGTGTTGTTGTTCCTTCAGCTGTTTCAATCTGGACTACTTCCCCACTCTGAATAAAGAGCGACGCAATATCTACTGCCTGGGTAAGATAACCACCAGGGACATCTCGTAAATCAAGAACATAGGAATGAGCGCCTTCGCTTGCAGCAACCGACAACGCGTTTGAAACAAGGGAAGCCGAATCGGAAGTAATTTGCGAAAGCTTGATTATTCCAACAGAGTCATGAACCTCGTGAGTTACATTGACCGCAGAATCAGAAGAGAAGGTAAGAGAGGTACTGTAGGTTGTTTCCTCTTCACCTGATTCAGTTGAGGGTCGGCTCCATATAATAAAAACCGATTCTCCCTCTCCACGCGAAAGAGCATTCAAAACATCAGGGGTACTCCAAACATCTTTTGAAACCCCATCAATCGAAACCACATGATCTCCCGGCTGAACACCTGCCGCAGCCGCCGAAGATGATTCAAAGACATCTGCTACAAAGCATTCGCCATTGGATTCTCCAAAGAGCACACCAATCCCCGCCTCCGGGTTTTTGGTTGTGGCAAGATAGGCCTGATAGCTCTGTTCATCGTAATAGCGTAAGTAGGGATCGTTTATTGAACTCAAAAAAGCAGGAAGTACATTGGCGGTTGCCTTTGAAAGATCATACTCATCCACGCCGCTTTGAGTTAATACCCCATCCACTTCAGCAATGCGAGCAGAAAGAGAATTATACGTATCTCCCGACACCGTCATGCCAGGATTAACTTCGCTATCGACATCAAACGAAGAAAGACCCATTGCAGAAAGTAATTCGGTATTTCCACGGACTAAAAAGCCTGCACAAAAGACAAGACATACGAAAATGCAAGCACCGAGAAATTTCACGATGCTTGCATTGTGCTTGTTCTTAGAAGCCGCTTTTGCCGTTTGTTTAAACGTATCCAACGATTCCTACGATTCTTATCACGTATAACTTTTCCTAGACCTTCAGGTAACGACGCATTGCAAACGTAGAACCAAGAAGACCGATTATCAAACCTGCCACAATAAGGGCAACGTAGATCAGCGCGAACAAGGAGAAGTCCACTGATACCGGCAACCACGGAAGTGCAACCGATATTTGCGGCAAAACCGCGTTACGCACTATTTCTAAAACAAGGATAGCAAGTAATGAACCAATGATTGCGTGAAGTGCACCTTCTGCCAAGAAGGGGCCACGGATAAAGCCATTGGAAGCACCCACCAAACGCATAATTGCAATTTCCTTACGACGTGCAAGAATTGCCAAACGAATGGTGTTATTGATAAAGATAAAGGCAATAACAATAAGAAGTGCGATTAAAACAATACCCGCAACACGAATTGCATTGGTCAGGGAGAACAGCTTATCAACGGTCTTTTGACCGTAGTTAAGCGAATCAGCAGGATCATCTGGGTTATCGCATACGGTAACAAAGTCCTCGTTTGACACAATCTGATTAGCAATATCAGTTACGCTCTGTGCTTCGGCAAGCTCCACATCAATAGAAGCAGGAAGAGGATTTTGCCCATCAAGCTGATCGACGATTTCAGGATTAGAAGTTGAATGACGGAAGTTTTCTAGTGCCTGATCCTTATCAGTGAAGGAAACACTTTCCACTCCTTCATAGCCCTGAATTTCATCCATGACCTTTTGAATATTTTCTTGTGAGGCATCATCAGCAACAAAAGCAGTGATAGAAACCTGATTTTCTACTGATGCAACAACATTATTGACGATCGCGCCACCTATACAAAAGATGCCAATGATAAGCAACGAAAGAAAGATCGTAATAATAGAACCTAATGTTGTTGATAAATTACGCGTGAAACCCGTAAGAGATTCACGGAAGAAATAAAACAGACTAGACATCGAAACCGTACACCCCCCTGTCCTGGTCGCGTGTTAAAACGCCACGATCAAGGGCAATAACACGACGACGCATGTTGTCAACCATTTCACGGTCATGAGTTGCAACAAGAACAGTCGTACCAGTACGGTTAATACGTTCAAGCAAATCCATAATGCCGCGAGAATTTTGAGGGTCAAGGTTACCTGTTGGTTCGTCACATACCAGCAAAGGTGGACGATTTACAATTGCACGCGCGATAGAGACACGCTGCTGCTCGCCACCTGATAACTGATCAGGACGCTTTTCCAACTTGTCCTGCAAACCTACCAGACGTAAAACTTCAGGAACCCGGCGTAAAACTTCCAGAGGTTCTGATATAGCTGCAGTGATTGCCAGATTACCGAAACCGGTTCTGGCAGGCGCTGTTGCGCTGATCGTTTTGATCATTATCATTGTATTTGCTGCAAAGGGATGCGGAGTCAGTCATAAGACTCCGGAAAGAGTAGTCAGAACTTTGATCGAATCTTACACAGGTGGGAATGAGAGCAAAGTCAAAAAATGCTATGGTGTAT
>USIG01000032.1 GCA_900554685.1 uncultured Cryptobacterium sp. | reverse complement strand
CGAATATGCATGCAGGAGGAGCTTCCAAATTTTATGTCCTGCTCATATCGTCTTCGCGCTATACTTCTTTAGTTATATGTTTGAAGTGAGAAAGCAAACTTCAGGAAGAAGGAACGTTCGTGCAAGACTTACCAAATGGGTTTACAGGCTTTGCAAATCGCCCTAAAAATTCGGTAGCGAATTATCGCGCTTCTGCGGCTGATCGTGCTTCCGCTCGTCAATCGGGCGCGTTTACGGGCAGCGCTATAAAAGATTCTTCAAATCATTCCTTTGCTTCTACCCAAACAACGCGATCGGTAACTCCTGCTGAAGGGCCTACTGAAGAGGAGCTTGCCGCTATTGACGAGCGTGATCGTCGTTGGGCATGGGTGGAAGTTGATCGCAGTGCCATTCAGTACAACGTCATGCAAACAAAGCGTCTTCTTCCTAATAGCTGCCGTCTTATGGCAGTGGTGAAGGCTGATGCTTATGGTCATGGTGCTGTGGAAGTAGCAAAGGCAGCTTGTAGCGCTGGAGCAAGCTATTTAGGTGTTGCAACGGTTGATGAGGCAATTGAGCTGCGCGAAGCGGGAATGAGGGAACCTATTCTTATTCTTTCTCAGCCTCCCGCGGAGGCTATTCCGCTTCTTTTGTACTACCATATTCGTCCTGCGGTATACACTTCTGAATTTGCAATTGCCTATGGCGAAGCGGCTGACGCACAGGGGCTTAAGGCTCCCTACCATTTGGCAATCAATTCGGGCATGAACCGAATTGGCGTTCGTTTCAACAATGTAGTGGAGTTTCTATCACAGATAAGCTTTCATAGGGCTCTTGAGTTGGAAGGCTGTTTTACTCATTTTGCGACTGCAGATGCTCTTGAAACGCTTGATTTCCAGATACAGATTAACCATTTCGTAGAGGCAATGCGCGCTGTTGAGGCAGCGGGTATCAACCCAGGCATCGTCCATTGCGATAATTCTGCGGCAACATATCGATTCCCTAAGACTAATTTCGACATGGTGCGTTTAGGTATTGCGATGTATGGATATCAGCCTGCCCCCGATACTCACAGGCTTATTGATTTGCGTCCTGCAATGAGCGTTCATGCTCGTATCACAAACGTTATGGTGGTGCCTATGAGCGAGGGCGTAAGTTACGGCATGAACTACCGGAGTCCTGGCAGTGTGAAAATTTGTACCGTTCCTGTAGGGTATGCCGATGGATTGATGCGCTTGCTTTCCGGGAAAATAGATTTCGCATACCAGGATCGCGCTGTCCATCAGGTAGGCAATATCTGCATGGATCAGTGCATGTTTGAAGTTGATCTTCGTTCTCGCGCTAAACTCAAAACACTCGATCCTCAGATTGGTGATGAGGTCTTAATCGCGGGCCCTCATGAAAGCGTTGATTGTTCTATTGATACGATGGCAAATCGGGCGGCAACCATCCCCTATGAATTGGTCTGCAATTTTTCTCGTCGTATGCCCCGTTTTTATAAATAGGAGTTTTTTATGCAGGTAGAGAAACTTCCTTTGGATGAAATTCGTGCACAGGTAGAAAACTGTCATGCCTGTTCGCTGTGTGAAACGCGCACCAACATCGTGTTTGGTGAGGGAGATCCTCATGCGCGTGTTCTTATCGTGGGAGAAGCGCCCGGAAAAAATGAGGACCTTCAGGGAAGGCCTTTTGTGGGAGCTGCGGGAAAGTTCTTAGATGAACTTCTCGAAGAGGCAGGCTTAAAGCGCGAAGAGGTTTTTATTGCCAATGTGCTGAAATGCCGTCCGCCTTCGAATCGTAATCCTCAGGCTGATGAAATTGAGGCCTGCGCACCTTTCTTGCGCGAGCAAACGCAATCAATCGATCCTTGGATCATCATCACGATGGGGAATTTTGCGACGCAGTTTATTTTGCGTACCGGAACGGGCATTACCCATTTGCGGGGAACAGTGCAGCAAACAGGGCGTTTTGTAGTGCTTCCCGTATTTCATCCGGCAGCGGCAATTTATGACCGTTCAAAGCGAGATGTGCTCCTTGAAGATTTCCGACAGGTGGGTGCACTCGTGCGTGCTAGAATGGCCCAGGAACAAGACAAAAAGGGCTCAGAAGAATAACTGAGCGCCTCTAAGAAAAGATTGGAGTTTCCAATGGTAGAAAAATCTGATGTAGCAGCAGTGCTTGAACTTATTCGTCCTTCTCTTCAGGCCGATGGTGGCGATGTTCAGCTGGTTGACGTTGACGAAGAAGGCGTAGTAACCGTAGAGCTTCAGGGTGCTTGCAAAGGCTGCCCCATGTCCCAGATGACGCTTGCTCATGGTGTTGAGCGCGTATTGAAGGACCGCGTTCCAGGTGTTACGCGCGTTGTTCCTGCTCAGTAAACGTATTGTTTGCTCACTGCATAGTTTAGTCGTTAAAGAAGCTATCGTTCCTGCTTAAGGTGCGGTAGCTTCCTTTTATCGAGGAAACACCTTATCGGATGAATTTTCGCTGCGCTGGGCGCTAGTATGCATGAAAGCGTTTTGCAACACAGGTTATTTAGTGAAGGATCTGGTGAACATGGCACATTGTTGGGAAATTCGTGGATGTGATGAAGAAATGCAGTCACGTTGTCCTCATGCGGTGGCAAATGATAATTGCCCTCCTGATTGCCATTATGCTTCCTGTGACAGGCCGACCCACGTGGTTACTTCAAATTTCGAGTTACTTTTCCGTACTGATCTTGATCGAAATGCTAATGTAAAAGACATCTGCAGTTTCTGCGAGTTCTTTCTTTCGCGTGGTCCTGTAGAAAAGGAATCGGCATCAAAAGAGTAAGGATTATATGCTCAACGAACTATATCAAAGCCTTGATCCTATTGCCTTTTCAATAGGGCCCTTTACGGCACGCTGGTATGGCTTGGCCTACGTTGCAGGGTTTTTGTGCGCTATAGCCATTATGTACGTAGTGGGAAAGCGCTGGAAAATGCGTTTTACCTTCGATCCTTTGTGCATTGTTTTGCTGTGTGCAATGATTGGCGTCATTGTTGGTGGCCGATTAGGCTATGTTTTGTTCTACAACTTTGAGATGTATGCGGCCAATCCGCTTGCTATTTTTGACTTCTCGCGAGGCGGTATGAGTTTCCATGGCGGATTTGTGGGTGCCGTCATTGCAGGGGTGATTGCCTCTCGTCTTATCAAGATGCCTTTTTTGTCGCTTGTTGATCTTGCCATGATTGGAGTGCCCATCGGCTTGTTTTTTGGCCGATGCGCCAACTTTGTAAACGGCGAATTATGGGGTGCGCCGACCGATTTGCCCTGGGGCGTGGTCTTTGGTGGTGCAGCAGGAATGGAGCCGCGCCATCCTAGCCAGCTTTATGAGGCATTCTTCGAGGGCATTGTTCTTTTCGTTCTTTTGTTTGCCTTATCGCGAAAGCAACCGCCGTTTTCTCGTGGCACCTATACGGGTGTTTTTATGATTGGTTATGGGATTTGCCGCTTTATGGTCGAATTCATCCGTGAGCCAGATGTGCAACTTGGCTATTTGTGGGGTGGATGGCTTACGATGGGGCAAGTTCTGTCAGTCCCTCTTATTCTTATCGGAATCGGGTTGGTTATCTATGCGTACAAAACAAAACATCCCCAAGAGGGGCCTCAGTATGATTTCGACGAATAAATTGTTTTGAGAAACAACCATACTGAAGGGCAAAACGCGCCGACGGGTAAAGAGTACTGAAGGACAAAGCGTTGAGCGAATAAATTGTTTGAATAAACCAAATTTTAGTCAAATGTTAGAGATCTGTTTATAAACCGCACCTCCGAATCTTAGACAAGAAAAACCAAGATCTGGAGGTGTGTCTCATTGCAAGGGGAACCTTTTACCGAATATCTTGTGGTTCTCTAATATGTTACTAATTTAGTATCATATTATATAAGGTAACGAAATGAATTCCATGCGTTATATACGGTGGATAGAACTCTATAATCAAAGAAAGACAAGACAGGGGAAAGAGGGTTTCTCATGAGTAAACTTCAATTTTTTAAATGTATGCATTGCGGTAATGTTGCAGTAAAGGTCTTCGATAAGGGAGTACCTTTGGTATGCTGCGGTGAAAAAATGCAGCTTCTTGAAGCAGGCGTTACTGATGCAGCTCAGGAAAAGCACGTTCCCGTAGTAACTCAGGGCGATGTTATCCATGTTGAGGTTGGCAGCGTTGCTCATCCTATGGAAGAAGAGCATTTCATTACCATGATCGTTCTGGAAACCACCACGGGCTTCCAGGTTAAGCAGCTCAATCCTGGCGAAGCACCTGCAGCAGATTTCAGTGTTGCTCCTGGTGAAGAGCCTGTTGCGGTTTATGAGTACTGCAATCTTCACGGCTTATGGAAAACTGAGCTCTAAACAAAACAGTTCTCGTGCTTTCGAGTCATCGTTAGCATGAGGGTATCTTGCAAGAATGAAACCGAAGGGAAGCGAAAGCTTCCCTTCGTTGGTATTATGTAGGCATGTCAAAAAAACGAAACAAATCAAGCAAGAAAAGCTCAAGTGCGCATTTTCCTTTAGTGAATGTTCCTTGTGGTTCATATGATGTTGTAATTGTGGGCGGCGGTGCATCGGGACTTGCCAGTGCGATTGCCTATATGCAGTCATATATTCGCCAGACTTCTCACGCGAGTGCTTCCCATTTAGCTCCGCATCCTCGTGTGGCTATTGTGGAGGCAGGAAAGCGCATAGGGACTTCCATTATGCGCAGCGGCAATGGACGCTGCAATTTTTCAAACGCGTCACTTGATTTGTCTCGGTATTATCATGCTTCTTTTGTAAAGCAGGCATTTTCTGCTCTAGAGGAAAATGTCGAAGTCCCTTCTGTGCTTGCATGGTTTGAGCAATTGGGACTGGTTTGGGAAGAAATGCCAGGAAGCGGAGGGCTTTTATACCCTTTTTCCAAGAAAGCCAATTCTGTTCTTGATGTGTTGCGCAAAGCCCTTGATGCTTACGGCGTTGAAATATGTGAGATGTCCTTGGTAGAAACCGTGAGAACCGACTCAAAAAAGGTGTTTCTTGTTTCAGGGAAGACTCATAAGAATGCCGAAGAGTGGGTGCCGTTTACGATAGAGGCTAACAGCGTTGTTCTTGCATCGGGTGGTACCACACCACAAGATATTCTGAGCGAAAAGCACCTTGCTTATCGCAATCCACGACCGCTCTTAGGTCCGCTTCAGGCGGTTCCCCTTGCTCCGATCTCGCTTAAAAGTCTTGATGGCATCCGCATTCAGGCAAAGGTAATGCTCGAAGGTTTGGCGCATCGTGAAGAAGGAGTTCAACGGGAGTCCGACACGTTGACCTCTCAGAGCCAGACGCTCACCTCACGGGAATCCGACACTCAAGGATCGGGCTGTCGATTTGAAGAAAAGGGCGAAGTGCTCTTTCGCGATTATGGCTTATCGGGCATTGTGATATTCAATGCTTCGCGTTATGCGCAACCAGGCGATGTCTTGCTGCTTGATCTGATGCCATCTTTTGACGAGGACAAGCTGCGAAAAATTCTTCATGAACGTTTTACTTTGCAGAAGGAAAGCCTCGCCTATTCATTCTTTGTGGGTTTTGTGGTCAATCCTTTGGCCGAGGCACTTCTTAAAACGGCAGGGATTGCAAGTGATGCGGTGCTTAAAGAATCTGACATAGAAAAATTGGTACATGTTTGTAAGGCTTTTCCTTTTAGGGTTGAAGGAATAGCTGATGAGCGAACCTGCCAGGTGCATCGTGGTGGTGTTCAACCCGAAGAGGTAGATCCGCATACTATGGAGGTCTATTCTTGTCCGGGACTGTTCATTACCGGAGAAGCTCTCGATGTGGATGGACCGTGCGGAGGCTATAACTTACATTGGGCATGGACTACGGGCCTGCTGTCAGGCAATGCGCTTGAGCACCGTGGTGTAAAGAGCTCGCTATCGGATGGCGCATTTGCGCACCGTGGTGTAAAGAGCTCGCTATCGGATGGCGCATTTGCGCACCGTGGGGTAGAGAATCCACTATCAGGCAATGTATTCACCCGACGCGATGCGAAGAACCCGCTATCGGACAACACACTTATCCATCGTGATGCGAAGAACTAAAGGAGAGACGAAGTGATTGAAGTATCGGGAATTCCTCTTTCGCTTGATGCTATGCTTCCAGAAAAATCAGCTCTTCAGAAAAGGGAAGTTGCCCGCGCGCTAGGTGTTTCATCTGCAGATATAAAAAACTGCGCGCTTTTAAGGCGAAGTGTGGACGCGCGTAAAAAGAGCAACGTTCACTTCACTACAACCTTTGCATGCGAGCTATCAGACCATCAAGAGCAACGCCTTTTAGCTCACGCTCCAAAGGGTCTTCACGTAAAAGTTGCCAAACCTTATGTTCCTCTTGAATATCCTGCTTGCAATCCTCAAAACAAACCTCTTTTAGTGGTGGGCCTTGGTCCGGCGGGACTCTTTGCAGCGCTTTATCTTGCGCGCTGTGGACTTCGTCCTTTGGTAGTTGAACGGGGTTTTGATGTTGAAAAGCGTGCGTGCGATGTGGCTTTGTTTGAAAAAACAGGAGCGTTAAATCCTCATTCCAATATACAGTTTGGCGAAGGGGGAGCTGGAACCTTTTCGGATGGCAAGCTGACCACCAATATCAAAAGCCCTTATGCCAAGCATGTTCTTCATTGGTTTGTGGAGGCTGGTGCACCAACAAATATCTTGGTCGAATCTCATCCTCACCTAGGAAGCGATAAGTTGCCCGCGATAGTTGCCGCTATGCGCAGAGAAATAATCGCCTTAGGGGGAGAGGTGCGTTTTGGGACGCGCTTAGTTGATTGGCAATTCCAGGAAGGTGCGATCTCATCTGTTTGCCTTGAACAGGTAGAAACAAAAAAGGTGTATACCCAGCCAGTCAGTAAGGTAATTCTTGCCTGCGGTCATTCAGCGCGTGACGTGTTTAAACTTTGCAAGCAGAGCAATTTTTCTATGGAACAAAAGCCTTTTTCGGTAGGAGTTCGCATAGAGCATCCTCAAAGCGTTATCAATGAAGCGCAGTGGGGTAAAGCGGCTCGTCATTCGGCCCTTGGGGCAGCGGAATATAAGCTTGCTCTTCACTTACCGAGCGGAAGAAGTGTGTATACGTTTTGTATGTGCCCCGGAGGCGTGGTGGTTGCAGCAGCCAGTGAAGAAGGCGGTGTAGTCACTAACGGGATGAGTCGGTATGCTCGCTCGGAAGAAAACGCCAATGCTGCTTTGCTGGTCAATGTTGATCCAAGTGATTTTGGCAGCGATGACGTTTTGGCAGGGGTGCAACTGCAACGTAAAATCGAACACGCTGCGTTTGCGCTCGCGGAAAAACATCAAGCTCAGCCCTATCAGGCTCCCTGTCAGAGGGTGGGGGATTTCTTGGCGGAAAACAGTGTAAATGCTGCATGTGCTAACGATGCTGCAAAAACTTTATCAGGCGCCCCCTGCGGTGCCGTCACCTCTCACGGGCAGGGTGTTTGTGAGATTTCTTCGGTTTGTAGGAATCTTCAGCCAACGTATGGTCGAGGTGTTTTTGAAGCTTCGCTAGCCGAATGCTTGCCTGCCTTTGTCACAGAGGCACTGGCCGAGGCTTTGCCTTTACTCGGAAAAAAGCTTGCGCATTTCGATGATCCTTTTGCCTTGATGACCGCTCCTGAAACACGCTCCTCGTCGCCTGTTCGCATTAAGAGAGGGAAAAATCTTCAGGCCTATTGGAAAACAGACAGCGCTGATACCTGCACAACAGGCATTTATCCTTGTGGAGAAGGCCCTGGTTTTGCCGGCGGAATCATGTCGGCCGCCTGCGATGGTTTGCGCGTGGCTCATTTGATCATTGAATCTCTTCGTTCGTAACCATACGGTGCAATTTTCTTGCGGTATAGTGCGCTTCTCTATGCTTGGCGCTATTATGGAAAACTCCGAGCATAACCTATAAGAAGTGATATCCATGACTCAAACGCACTCTCCTTCTCAAGAAGCTTTACAGGCGCTTGCGCACGGTGAAGCGGTAATCTTTCCGACCGATACTCTTTTTGGTCTAGGAGTTTCGGTGGAGCATGCTCATTCACCTGAGCTTCTGTATCAAATCAAACAGCGTGACGAACATAAGCCTATTGCCTGGTTGGTTGACAGCATTGAAGCGCTCGATAAATATGGCAAAGACATTCCTGAATACGCTTTCATTCTTGCGAAAGCGTATTGGCCTGGTCCTCTTACCCTTATTGTGAAAGCAAACGAAAAGGTGCCAGGTGCGTTTTGTTCAGAGTCTGGAAGCATTGGTATGCGGATGCCGGCAAATACCCTAGCCTGTAGCCTTATTGCGCATCTTGGGTGTCCTATAGCGACCACTTCGGCAAATATTTCCGGTCATGCCAATGCTTGTTCTTTTGAGGACCTTGAGCCAGAAATTCTTTCGCAGGTTTCTGTCGCCTTGAGCGATGGTGAACTAAAGCAGGGTATTGCCTCTACGGTCGTTGATTGCTCTTTGGGTGGTGCTCCCGTTGTGCTTCGTGAAGGGCTCCTTACAAAATCAGATATTGCAGCCAAGCTTACAGGCTATTCGTTGGTGTAGGAGGAAAGCGCTATGAAATCTTCCTATGGCATTGTACGGCGTGAAACATCAACCTTATCGAGCGACGGCCATTCGTGGTTGCGCGTTTTGGCGTGGTTTCCTGATCCAACCTATACGCGCCGTGGAATAGTGCAGCTTGTTCATGGTATGTCTGAACATATAGGCAGGTATGATCATTTTGCTCGTTTTTTGGCGGGTTTGGGGTATGTGGTCTTTGGGCATGACCATATTGGTCATGGTAAAAGCGCCTCATCCACTCGTGATTTGGGATGTTTGCCTCTTTCAAATGGCAAAGAAGTGCTGATAGAAGACGTTTTATGTGTACGGAAGGCTTTTCTGGCAGAAAGTAAACCATACCTTTTCAAAAGTGCTCGTATGAACAAAAAGAGTGAACATGAAAAGGATGGGCAGGCATCCGATTCAAAAGCTAAAGCTCCAGAAGCTGAATCTTTGGCAACTGAGGATACTTCTTCGGAATTGCCCCTATTTTTGTTCGGGCATTCGATGGGTAGCTATATTGCTCGTATCGTTGCTGCTCGTTACCCTCAAGATTTGGCGGGAGTTGTTTTGTGTGGTGCAGGGAATCAACCCGCTTTGCTTGCAAAGTTGGGAAATATTCTTTCAAAAGGGGTAGCGGCTCTCAAAGGAGAAACGTATCGCTCTTCTTTTCTGTATTCGTTGGTGTCAGGATCGTTTGTTTCGGCTATCGATAATCCAAGGACGGAATTCGATTGGCTTAGCACCGATCCGGCGGTAGTCGATGCATTTTGCGCTGATCCTCTCTCGGGCGCTCGCTTTAGCGCAGGTGGCTATGTAACACTTACCGATTTGGTTGCTGAAGCGGTATCGAAGCATACGGCAGAAACCACTCCTTCTGACCTTCCCGTTCTTTTTATCGCAGGAGAAGACGATCCGGTGGGATCGAGCGGCAAGGGTGTACGAAAAGCTGCATTGCATTATCAATCTGCCGGCATGAACGATGTCGAAGTTATTTTGTATCCCGGGATGCGTCATGAGGTATTGAATGAGCCAGGGAAAATGACGGTATATTCCGACGTGGAGGCCTGGCTTACCCAGCATGCCATTTTGTGGGAAATTGCTCGACAGGATACTCAGGACTTGTCGAGTAGTGAAGAGCGCCCGGAGAGTAGTGAAGAGTGTTCGGAGAGCAGTGCAAGCTAAGCAAAGTAATGTAGCTAAGCAAAGTAGTGCAGATAAGCAAGTAAATTAGCACGCATTTAAGAAAGTTCCTGAGGCAACAAGGGTCCTACGCTATACTGTGAAATGTAATGAAACCATGTTTTTTCTGTCATTTTTGATTGAATTTTGTGAACGTATTTTGTAGGAGCCTCTCATGGAACATTCTCCCGTTATGAAAATATCTCTTGCTTCTGACCATGCAGGATTCGAGCAAAAACAACAGCTGGTAGATTACCTGGCCCGAAAAGGGTTCGACGTAATTGATCGCGGTCCTGAAACCGATGAGAGGGTCGATTATCCAGATTTCGCGGTAGCGGTTGCACGTGATGTGCAGTCAGGGCTTGCAGATCGCGGCATTTTAGTGTGTGGCACGGGCATTGGCATGGCACTTGCGGCTGACAAGATGGCAGGAATCCGCGCTGCCAACATTGTGCGAGAGGATTTTGCGGTACTGTGCCGTGAACATAATGATGCAAATGTATTAACGCTTTCTGGCCGCTTTGTCTCTATTGAAGAAAACGAGCGTATTGTGGATGCATTTCTCTCAACAGATTTTGCTGGAGGACGCCATGCGGATCGTGTTGCGAAAATCAATGCGCTTGATCAGCAGCGTGCTTAAGTAAAGCAGCGCTGGATCAGATGATAAGAGGGGTATAAAGGAGGAAGTCATGACAAAGACGAAGGTACGAGGAGCTTGGTTTGCGCTTGTGGCGGCACTTGTGATGCTTGCGGTAAGCTTCACTCTTTTCGGCTGTGCAGGAGAATCAGACGAAGAGCTCATTACTAAGGCTATTGATGACGAAATGGGCATCATTGTTGAACCCGACGATGAAACCATTGAAATGTTGGCAGAAGAAGCTACTTCTGGTGCGGGCAGCACGTTTGAGACCATGGGCATCGACAGCACCGAATTGGTAAAGTCTTGGATCGATGGCTTTGGCTACACCATTGGCACTATTACCGTTGATGGTGATAGTGCAACTGCCGAGATGACTATTACTTCAAAGCAACTTGGTCCTATCATGATGGATTGGCAAGCAAGCTTTGAGGAGAATGCCACTTCGCAAGGATTTACCTCAATGGATGAAATCTATGCCTATGCAGGACAAACCATTATGGATGAAATCAATAACGCAAGCCCTGTTGAAACAACGGTAACTGTCGAAGTGAACAAGGACGGAGACAACTGGGTCTTTGACCAGGGTGCTGGAAATCAGTAGGCATTAATGGATGCAATGATTGGCGATTATTCTTTCTAGAGGTTTAAAAGCGAATTGCAAGAAATCGCCATTTAAGTAAAAACCTTGTATCAGAAGGACGGGTTTAGCGCTCGTCCTTCTTTCTTTTTGATTCTATGTGCTAAGGTGTGACGAATAGAAAACTAACGAATCAAGCTTTGAAAGGAGCGCCCGGATTATGTTCCTCAATCAACTTGCCGCTGAAGACCCTCAAGTTGCTGATGCGATCGAACAGGAGTTGTCACGTCAGCGTTCATCTATTGAGTTAATCGCTTCAGAGAATTTCGCTTCTCCTGCGGTAATGGAGGCAATGGGCTCGGTCCTCACCAATAAATACGCTGAAGGATATCCCGGAAAACGCTATTATGGCGGCTGCGAAAAGGTTGACATTGTAGAAAACCTGGCACGTGATCGTGCAAAGAAGCTGTTTAACTGCCAGTTTGCTAATGTTCAGCCGCACAGTGGCGCCAATGCTAACTTCGCCGCCTATCAGGCCTTAGTAAATTTAGGCGATACCGTTTTGGGCTTGTCGCTTGATCATGGTGGACACCTTACCCATGGATCTCCTGTTAACTTTTCCGGCAAGGATTACCACATCGTTGCGTATGGGGTTAATCCAGAGACGGAAATGATTGATTATGACGAGATGGAGCGTATCGCAAAGGAATGCAAGCCAAAGCTTATTGTGGGCGGTGCTTCTGCTTATCCTCGCGTTATCGACTTTAAGCGTATGCGTGAAATTGCTGATGAAGTAGGCGCTTATTTAATGATCGACATGGCGCATATTGCAGGTCTTGTTGCAACAGGTGCTCATCCAAGCCCTGTTCCTTATGCTGATGTCGTCACCTCTACCAGCCATAAGACTTTGCGCGGTCCTCGCGGTGGCTTCATTCTTACCAACAACGAAGAGATTGCAAAGAAGATCGACAAGGCAGTATTCCCCGGTTCTCAGGGTGGTCCTTTGATGCATATTATTGCGGCAAAGGCAGTTGCGTTTGGTGAAGCACTGCAGCCTGAATTCAAGACCTATATCGATCATGTGGTTGAAAACTCTAGTGCGATGGGCGAGGGCATGGTTGATGGGGGTCTTCGTCTGGTTTCGGGCGGTACCGACAATCATCTGTGCTTGGTTGATCTTACGCCAGCAGACATTACCGGCAAGGATGCCGAAAAGGTCTTGGAAGGTGTTGGTTTGACCGTAAACAAAAACACAATTCCTAATGAAACTCGCTCTCCTTTTGTTACCAGCGGTATTCGTGTTGGATCTGCTGCTGCAACGACGCGCGGATTTACCAAAGATGAATTTACGCGCATTGGCCAGCTGATCGCAGCAAGTGTATATAGCGCACAGGACGAGGCACGTCTTGGCGAAATTGCAGATGAAGTAAAGGAAATGCTTGCTCAGCATCCTCTGTACCCCAACTTCCAATAAAAGCGCACCAACAAGTATCAGCACCCTCTTTTTATAAGAGGGTGCTGTGTTTTTAAGCGTATTTTTAGGCTGATAGGAATGTGTGCCAAAGGATACTTTGGCGTTTGTCGGGGTTGTTCGATATAGTAGGGGAAGTTTTGGTAAGGATTACTTCTTAGAGCTTTTTTAAGAAAGCTTAGAGAGAGGAATATAAGGGAGGAAGGTTATCGTGCAAAAACACGAGTTTGGTGATCGCGTGGTGGTACTCGATCATCCGCTTATTGAACATAAACTTTCTGTATTACGCAACGAAACTACTCCGAGTTCGGTATTTCGCCAGACTGTTCACGAAATTACCCTGCTTGAGTGCTATGAGGCAACCAAGCATTTGGCTACAAAAGAGGTAGAAGTAAAAACACCACTTGCCACGTGCACCTGTAAAAGTATTGCTAAGCAAGAGCCGGTTATTGTGCCAATTCTGCGTGCGGGGCTTGCCATGCTTGACGCAATGCTTGAAGTGATTCCTTCAGCACCCGTAGCCCATCTGGGAATGTATCGCGATGAAACCACCCATGAGCCCATTGAGTACTACGCTAAAATGCCAGGCTATATCGATCAGCGCCAGGTTTTATTGGTGGATCCTATGCTTGCCACAGGTGGTTCGATCCGTGCAGCGCTCCATGCGCTTCGAAGCCGTGGCGTGAAAGACATTACAATTATGGTTATTGTGGCTGCTCCGGAAGGAATCCGGGCAGTATTAGAGGCCGATCCTGATGTGCGCATTTATATGTGTGCTTTGGATGAAGGACTCAACGAGAATGCCTACATTATTCCTGGGTTAGGTGATGCGGGCGATCGTATTTTCCAAACAACTGGAACGCCGGTAACGAGTGAAGGGCCTGCACAGTAAAGGGGCTTACGTATGGAACAACACGAACGTCCCTCTTGGGATGAATACTTTATGAAGCTTGCCAATGAGGTGGCAACGCGTACAACCTGTCTACGTCGTGCGGTTGGCGCTTTGATCGTAAAAGAACGTCGTATTTTGGCAACAGGTTATAACGGAGTGCCTACCGGGTTGAGGCACTGTGAGGTAACGGGATGCTTGCGCCAGCAACTTGGTGTTCCTTCGGGCCAGCGTCATGAAATTTGCCGCGGTCTTCATGCCGAGCAAAATGCGCTTTTGCAAGCAGCTCGATATGGCATCAACATTGAAGGCGCATCAATCTACATTACGACGCAGCCTTGTGTGGTATGCGCAAAGATGCTCATTAATGCCGGTATCAGTGAAATCATCTATCAAAATCCCTATCCCGATGAGCTGGCGATGGATCTTTTGCATGAATCAGGCATAAAGATGCGGGTCTTTGATGGACAAACTGATTAATTTGATGGTCTAAGATTCAGAACTTTTGAGAAATAGTGAAAACGATTCGTGAATGATCACGGGATATTTACAACCATTCACGGACAAAATAAAAATATTAACCATCTATTTCAAAACAAGGTGT
>USIG01000031.1 GCA_900554685.1 uncultured Cryptobacterium sp. | reverse complement strand
ACCACCTTTGATGCTGATCAGGCAGATCCTCGTGTATTTAGTCAGGCGCAGTTTGAAACACGCGTTCAGGGTCTGGCGGAGATTATGGAGTCGCGCAAGTAGCAAGTGGGGTATGGGCAGGAATCGTGGAATCCCGTAAATAGGATATGGGCGCAATCTATGCAGGCAGGGTATGCCCGCAATGGTGGGGTATGCCCGCAATTCATAAGAGAAAAAGCAGGCATGAATTTGATTCATACATTCATACGGAAAGCGTAAAATGAATATGTTCATATAACATTTTTGTTATGAATCGATAGGTAATGAATAACTTATGCAATGCCTGAATAAAGGATCCCATATTTTTGGAGGAGTGCCAGACTAGGCGCGAAATTATACTAAAAAGCGAGGTTACAGCGGTGCGTGTTGTAGAGAGGGAATGGCGCACCAGATTATTCCAAAAGGGTTAAGTCGTCGCTGTAACATGGAGGGAAGACCTAAACCGGAAAACTTGTCTGGGGGATTTTTAGCAAGACAAACTTTTCCAAGGTGTCTGATGCGCCATTGCCTTCAATTTTGTCCATGAATGAATTGGAGGTGAAAAAACGGATGAAAGTCATAAAGTGGTTTGACGAGCACTTTGAGGAATTCATTCTCATAGTTTTCCTTGTTCTAATTTCGTGCATTACTTTATTGCAGGTTATTTGTCGTAATGTGCCCGCATTTCCAGTCCTAACGTGGCCAGAAGAATTGTGCCGCTTCCTTTGGATCGCAACAGTATTCCTTTCGTTGCCTTATACCATCCGTACAGAAACAATGCTGAGGGTTACTGCTCTCGTGGACATTATGCCGTGGAAGGTGCGCAACATTATCAATGTAATTGTTGATGTTATTACCTTTGTAATGATGGCAGTTCTCACTAATGCAGCAGTAACTGTTTTGATGCGCATCGTAGAGAGCGGAGAAACTTCTCCAGCAATGCTTCTCCCTATGTGGATTATGTATCTCATCGTTCTCATTGGCTTTGTACTTGGTGCATTGCGCAGCATCGAAATGTTCGTTATTCATATCAAGCACATCAATGTTGAGCCTAAGAGCACCATTGAAGAGCAGACTGAATTCGAACTTGAATCTGGCAATTTTGATACGGAGGCAATTCGTAATATGGGCAAGGAGGGGGATAACTAATGCCGGCAATTCTTGTATTTGTAGTATTCCTTGTCGTCCTCGCGTTCTCTGTACCAATTGCTATCGCAATGATCGCGGGCTCCCTTGCTCCTATTTGGATTACGGGTGTTGGCGGCAATGTAACTCAGTTAGTAACCAACGCATTCTCTGGTGCTAACTCAACGCCAATCTTGGCAGTACCTCTGTTCATCTTCGGCGGCATCATCATGGCCGAGGGTGGCATTTCTCAGAAGCTGTTTAACTTCTTCGCTTACTTCGTGGGTCGTTTCCCCGGTGGCGTTCCTTGTGCAGTTGTTATTACCTGCTTGTTCTACGGTGCTATTTCTGGTTCCGGTCCTGCAACGGCAGCTGCAGTAGGTTCAATGTGTATTCCATTCCTGGTTGGTTTGGGCTACGAACGTAAATGGAGCTCTGGCTTGATCGTAGTAGCTGGTGGCTTAGGCGTAATCATCCCGCCTTCTATTCCATTCGTTCTGTATTCATTGGCAACAGGCGTTTCCACTGGTAGCTTGTTCTTAGGTGGTATTCTTCCTGGCATCCTTATCGGCATTGTATTGATGATTTACTGCGTAATTCACTGCAAGCGCCGAGGTGAAGACCGTGAACGTATTGATTCCTCAATGAAGGAACTTCATGATATGGGTCTTGGCCATCTGTTCATTGACAGCTTCCCTGCACTGCTTTGCCCTATCATCGTTCTGGGCGGCATCTACGCAGGTTTCGTAACTCCTACTGAAGCTGCATGTATCAGCGTATTCTATGCTCTGATTGTTTCCTTGTGGGTTTACAAGACCATCAAGATCAAGGACATTTGGAACATCATGGTAACGGCAGTTCGTACGTATGGCGGCTTGGCATTCGTACTTGCTTTCGCAACTGCATTCGGTCGCGTACTTTCTCTCACCGGTGCATCTGCAGCAATCACCAACTTCATTACCTCTACGTTCGGTGAAGCTTGGATTGCTCTTACCTTCTGCATGATTCTGTTCCTTATCCTTGGTATGGTTATGGACACCGGTCCTGCAATCATTATTTTGGCTCCTATCCTGTTGCCTGCAATGGAAGCTTTGGGAGTCGACCCTGTCCACTTTGGTGTTGTTCTCGTTTGCTGCTTGGCAATCGGTTTGGCAACTCCTCCATTCGGACTCAATTTGTTCGTTGTGTCGAATCTGTCCAACGAAAAGCCAATGGCAATTGCAGCCAAGGCAGTACCTTTCATCATCGCGTTCTTGATCGCTTTGGTACTCATTGTGTACATTCCTTGGTTCTCCACCTTCCTCTATCTGGGTCACTGATTGCCTGTGGTAGATGAGATGGGAATTGCTTGAGCCTTACGAATTAGTATTAGTGCTTTATCTGAGCTAAGTACAAAACGCTCTGTTGTAAGAAAAGATTTTTTGGAAGGAGATTGAGGGGAATGAAAGCAAAAACACACTCAAAAGCTTTGAACAAGTTTCTAGCTTTTATCGGTGTATCTGCTCTTGCACTCGTTTTGGCAATGGGCCTAACGGGCTGCAGCAGCGATAGCTCTTCTGAAAGCTCATCCGGCGGAGACGATAAGTACGCCGATCTTGAGCCTGTAACCCTGATTCTTGCAGACTCTACTGCAAAGGATTCAGCTGGTAACCTTTTGGGTCAGGAAATTGCTAATCAGGCAAACGAAATTACCGGCGGTAAGCTGACCATTGATTATCATGGCACTGGCGAGCTCGGTGGCGACACTGACTTGGTTCGTCAGGAACAGTCTAACGACATCCAGATGGTAATCATGCAGCCTGCTCCTATGGTATCTTTCGTACCTGACATGGCAGTATTTGACCTCCCAATGGCATTCGCAACCTATGATGCCGACCAAATTGAAACCGTACTTAACGGCGACAATGACTTCACTAAGGGCTTAGAGGCTTCCTTCGAGGAAGCTGGTCTTCACAACTTAGGCTTCCTCCAGAATGGTACCTATCGTGAGACCACCTCTAACAAAGCTCTGAACACTATTGAAGACTTCAAGGGCCTCCAGATCCGTACCATGGAGAACTCCAACCACATGGCATTCTGGCAGGACATTGGAGCTGAGCCTACCCCATTGGCTTGGGCTGAAGTTTACTTTGCACTTCAGAACGGTACTGTAGACGCTCAGGAAAATGCTATTGACACCTGCGCTGGCTCCAGCCTCCAGGAAGTTCAGAAGTACCTGGCAATGACCAACCACATTCTGTATGCAAACAACATCAGCATCAACAAGGAATGCTGGGACGGCTTAGATCCTGCTTACCAGGAAGCTTTGACTCAGGCTGTAAATCAGGCAGTTGAGGTTATGAAGCCTAAGATGCTTGAGATGCAGGACGAGCAGTTGAAGACCTTGACCGACGGTGGCATGGAAGTTATCGAATACGACCAGTCCTTCTTCGACAACATTCTTGCTAACGCTGACGTTCAGGCTCTCTACAGCGACATCTCTGGTCAGACCGACGGCCTTTCCGACACCTTGGTAGCTGAACTCGAGAAGACAAAAGAGTCATAAGATCGTAAAAGCGCACGCTTAGCTGCAACCTGTTGGCGAGATTGAGTTAAATGAAGAGCTTTCACATGAGTTGCTAATTGATCTTAATTGAGCCACAGGTTGTAACAAAAGCAACGTTTAAACGGTAAGTTTTGTACTACGGCTTTTTCTCTCAAAAGAACTGCGCTGGATTCGCTCCAGCGCAGTTCTTGAGCTTTATGGGGCAGTTTTTTGATGACAGCCATGAGTCTTAGTCTAGTTCGAGGGGGGTGCTTAGAGGCGTTTTGGCTTGCTGTTGAGGGGTGCTTTGGTTTGGTGCTTAGGGGGCCGCTTAGACCTGGCGCTGTGAACTTTGCCTCGGATACGAATTCAGGGAGAGAATTTACGTTAGATAGAGATTTCGACCTATAACCCTATAACCCTATAACCCGAGATTTTACTTGAGACAAAGAATATGCCAGGTTAGCTAAAGCGAAGAGAGGGGCTAACCTGGCATATATAAAAAGGGGAAGTAAAGGGAGATAACAAAATTAGAATTAAAAACCAAAGTAAACGACCAATCGATAGACAACCAATTTAGTTTTTTACTTTTATGGTTGTGATATAGATTGGACAAAAGATATAGTTACCCTGCCTTTATTTTAAAGCAAAAACCGTCCATTTCTTATATAGCTAAAGGACGGTTTTAATATAGTGTTTCTATAATTTATCAGGTGTTTTGGACTTAAGAAGGCTATTCTTCGTTTTACTCTCCGCTTTTATTCTCAAGAGACTCTGAGGTGACATCTTTGAGGGACTCTGAGGTGGCGTCCTCGAGAGATTCTTGAGTAACACCGCACGTAAAGCCATATTTTTCGTTAAAGTGCTTTACCACATAGTCTCTAAAGCGAAGCGTAGCCCAGCCCATAACACTGTTTTCGGGCCATTTGAGATACAGATAGCGCTTACGATGGATATCGCTTAGAGGAATAGTGGCAATCTGATCGCTCCATTTGCCTACCCAGGTAATAGAAGGAGACAGCGCGATGCCAAAATCGTGTGCAACATAGGACATAACGCGATTGTAGTCCTGATCTTCGATGACAGTGTTTGGTTCGAACCCTGCTTGGGTAAACATCTCGGAAATAATCTTATAGAACGGCGAATCGAACAGGGTGCTCACGAAGGGCGCATTTGATAGCGCAATTAACGGAATAGAGTCGTATTTCGCCAGTGGATTAGTTTTTGCAACAGCAACGCAAACTTCCTCTTCGCCTAAAAGAAGATAATTGTGCTCTTTGTGCGTGTGAGGGCTTGCAAAGAAGGTGATATCAGGCTGAAGATTCTTTAGTTTATCCGAATGCCACGACGCCATGCGGAGGCGAACATTGGGATATTCTTCTTTAAACCCAATGATAATTTCCTCGAAACACCCCATGGGAACAGGGGAATAGATATCAACCGAAAAATTTTTATTTTGAATAAACTCAGAGATATCAAGCTTGATTGATTCGGCTGAATTCAAGACATTGAGAACCTTGGTCAAGGCAAAACGCCCGGTGTCATTGAGAACAATGTTGCGTCCGACACGATCGAATAGAGGCGCGCCGAGCTCGTCTTCAAGAGAATGCAAACTACGGCTAAGGCTAGGCTGCGAAGTGTGAAGGCGTTGTGCCGCTTTTGTAAGACTTTCGCACTGAGCGATAACGTAAAAGTTTTGTAGTTGTTGCATTTCCATAGCAATACATCTCAATCACAAACGGGGGACCTTTGATTCAGTTATATAAGTGCTAGTTATCAAAAACCGTTAAAGTCATTGCATCTAATTTTAGTGTGCTTAAAACAGCATACTAATACCAATACTGAATAAGTAAAGAACACTTTTCGCAATAATAGCGTACTTTAAGTAAGACTAGACTTTAAAACGAGTATATAAATATTCAATACTTTCTCGAGAATAAAGATCCAAATTGGATAGATAACCTCGAGATTTTGAGGGAGTAGGGGTGTTATCAGCAAGCGATAGGTGCTCTGCGGGCGCTTGTTGATGCTTTTATCTTTTGCGAGCGAGGCAAGATACTATGACGCAAGAAAATCAGCATTCAACTGGTGAAAGTGTTGAGTCTTCAATTGAGACTGCCGATAAGAATGAAGAAATCCTGGGAGGAAATTCTGCACTTTTAGCACAGGCTGAGCAGGCCTATGAGGCAGATGATTCCAAAACAGTTATCGAATTGTGCAATAAGGTGCTAGAAACTGATCCTGAAAATGTTGATGCATGGAAACTGCTCGGAAAATTCGGTGGATGGGATTCAAAACTCTACGATTTTGACACCGATTATATTTTGAGAACCATCAAGCATGTTATTGGTCTTGTGCCCGATGAAAGCAAATACGATATTGCGGCAGATATGTATACCGCACGAAAGCATCAGATTTCGCTGAGACTTGAAGCGGCTTTGATGATGCCTTCCTATCAGGGGGCAAAACAAACGCACCAAATCATGATGGACTGGAAGCGTCTTTTAGCGGAAATTCCGTATCTTACTCCTGGGCTTATTGAGAGTGAAGTGACACTGTGCAGCAATATTTGCACCCGTTCAAAAATGGCTGTAATGCCTAATGACAGGCTTGTATACACATCGTATGCGACTTTTAATCATAAAGAGCCCTATGGTGACACATTCAGGAAAGCTTTAGCATCACGGGCTGAAAAGGAAATGGAGCGCGAAGCGGGGCGTCTTGCTTCAGCAAAAAAGGAGTTGGAAGAGCGCCTGGCTAAGTATAAAGCGCAGGTAGAAGCGGGAGAGATTTCTGCTGAAGAGGAAAAGAAGCTCTTGCAAGATGAAGCTGATCTATTACGCAAACAGCTTTCAGATGCGCTGGGAATGTCGAACCAAAAGCTGTATCAACAGCAATATGATGAATTGCAGAATCAGTTAGCAGAATTGAAACCCTATAAGTTTTTCAAGCGCGCAGAAGTGAACGAGCAGTTAAAAGCGGTGCAGGAAAAACTTGATCAGATTTCGTCGCAGGTTGAAGCCGCTACAGCGCGGATTCAGCCGCAGATTGACGCGATTGAGGCTCGGATTGCCGAGATTGGCTAGGGTTTTGGGTTTCAAGGACTCGCTCGGATTGAAATACAACTGAGAGATGTTGGCTTTGCTTGAGGGAGAGGGGAAGCCATGTATGCATCGAAAGAATTTGAGGAATTTGGCCCCTTATCGGGCGTTCGCGTTGTTGAACTTGCTGAATGGGTGGCAGCTCCGGCGGCGGTACGTTGCTTGGGAGAGATGGGTGCCGAAGTCATCAAAGTGGAAAATCCTGCGGGGGATCCGCAGCGAACTCAGTGCTATGGATTTGGTGGTAGGCGCACGGAAGAGTGTGATCCTACGTACGAAAATGTGAATGCCAATAAGGATTGGATCAGCTTAAACTTAAAAACCGAAGAAGGTATGACTATTTTTATGGACTTGCTTTCAACAGCTGACGTGTTTGTAAATGGCATTCGCGATAAAGCGCTCAAGCGTATGGGCCTAGATTATGAAACGCTGCATGAAAAGTTCCCGAGGCTGATTTGGGCCCAGATGCGTGGGTATGGCGAGTTCGGAGAAATGCGTGATGAGCCAGGCTATGATGCGGTTTGTTGGGGATCGCGCGGTGGCGTAAACGCGGTATTTCGCCAGGCGGGAGAATCTCCTGCGACTGCGCCTCAGGGATTCGGCGATTTCAACGCTGCAGCAATTTTTGCGGGCGGCATTGTGGCGGCACTTTTCGATCGCACGCGTACGGGTGTGGGCAATAAAGTGACAACAAATTTGTACCATGTCGCTTTATGGGGACATTCCCACGGTATTCAGTCGCGACAATTTGGGGCTCAGTACCCAGGTAGTCGCGCAAAGGTCAACAATCCGTTTAATAATACCTACCAATCTAGGGATGGCATTTGGTTTTTGATTTGCCTGCCTGACTACAATCGTTATTTCGCTTCTATGATGCAGATGTTAGGACAAGACGAGCTGATAGAAGATAAGCGTATTACGACGCTCGCTGCTATGGCGGAGCATGGCTTGCAAGAATACGTAGTTTCCAAGATCGGTGAAGGGTTCGCCCGTAAGGATTACGACGAGTGGGATCGCATTATGCTGGAGCAGGAGGTTCCTCATCAGAAGTTATTCGATTATGACGATATTTTGGCTGATGAGGAGGCATATGATAACGATGCCTTGCGCCGCTATGTAAGTAAGGACTTCGGACCACGCGTATTCAATACAGCACCGTTGCGCTTTGGTAGCTATGGGGATCCTCCGCTTGTGCTAGCAAAGCCTGTCGGATATCACACTGAGCGATATCTACGTGATAAGGGCTATTCGCCTGAGGAAATTGCTGCGCTGGAGGAAAAGGGTGCTGTTCGCTGCTGGCATGGGGAAGACTTGGACGACATTCCTGTGTTGTATTCAAAGCGTGATTTGGCGAAGTAATGGGTGAGAGGTCGTGGCCAAACGGAGCTGGATTGCCGGGCGAGATGGCGTTGCCGCGGCAGATACCGCCGAGTGGGCTCGGATTGCCATGGTCGACACCGCCGAGCAGAACGAAATTGCTGAATAGGGATAAAACTGCCGAATAGGGTGAATTCAAAATATGGTCGATAGAGAAAAAACCGATAAGCAGACTGCAACAGAAGCATTGGCGGCAGGCGTTGAAGGTAGACGTATGGCGAAGTTTGCTTTCGGTAGTGATACCAATGGCAGTTGTGCGGGTGATCGCGTAGATAGCGATGGAAATGCTGGCGGTAAGGGTGACTCCAATGTAAGTGGCGCGAAAAAGCCTAATCAGAAGCTTGGTATGCTATTTGCTTTTCTGTTTGCGATAGTTGCGGCAGTCGTGCTCGCTATCTTTATTGCAGTGGTCGTTGTGCTGTTTATGTAGCAGCCTTATTGTCTGCAATGAGAGTGGGTGTACTGCTCGTCTTGCTGGTGTCGCCATTCTATAAGTTTTTCACATAAGTAATCGGCAAATGTGCGTGTAGATCTTGAGACATATGATCCTAAGGGTGATTTTAGGTATAAGCTGCGGGAGCGTTTTGTGTCTTTGATAGGAAGCGCTTTAATGCTTAGTTTATTATTGCAAAGCCAGGTAATATCGGTAGCAATACAATATCCAAATCCTTGATCTACCATATGCATAATGTCCCAGAATACAGGTAGAGCGATTTTTTCTCGGGGAACAAATCCCGCTTGACGGAACATACCATTAATGACCGTGTTCATTTCGCTAGGGCTTGAGGAGAAAATGAGTGGCTCGCGTTTTAAACTGCTCAGTTCAATAAAACTATGTGATGCCAAACGATGTTTGTTAGAAATTAGAACTACATAATTTTCGTCACAAATGTAACGTACTTGGTCTTTGTTTTGTATTTGTGAAGAGGCAAAAAATTCTAAATCATAATTTAAGAATGATTCGCTTTCGGTAGGGGTTACATGTGTGAGAGAGATAGAGGGATGAGCACGCTGAAATTCTGCCAGAATGCCTGTGTAGTTTCCTAAAGGTGTGCGATCAATAAAACGTACACTGCTTAAACCGGTTTCTTTTTTATCTTCAATTGCTGAAAGGGCGTTGTCGAGTGCCTGGTAGGCTACTTTTTTATAACGAAGTAATATTTGACCATATTCACTCAGGGAGGCAATTCCGTTTCTGTGGATAAGCACTGGTACATGAAGCTCTTGTTCGAGTTTGATAAGTGCTGTACTAACGGTAGATTGGCTGACACCTAATGCACGAGCAGCTTTGTTGATATTTCGGTATTCAGCTATAGCTTCTAAATATTCTAGTTGTTTAGGATTCATGTCTCGAGCCTACCTTGTCCATAGCTTATGTTTGCAAAGTATATGCGCATTTAGCGAAATAATCGATTAGACAAAATACCTAAATGCATAAGCAATCAATAGACGCTGAACGTGTTCCATATTTTCGAAATGTACTATCTGAAAGTAGCAGCTGCACAAAGTGTTGATTTGATCATTTAAAACGATTTTAAGGTGACGAGCTAGTAGTCACGTTCAAGTTGGCACTTTGAAAAGGGAATTGTCAACAAAGTACAAGCTTTGCCATTGAATCACATAATGACAAATCATAGCGCATTGCTTGTGTTTGCGGCGTTATAGGAGGAGAGTATGGGAGCCAAAGAAACTGAAGTTGATTCAGCTAGGCTGGAATCCCAAGAGCGTGGTTGTAGGTCTGATCAAGATATTAAAACAGAGGAGCAAAAAGTTGATGCTTCGAGGGCGGCAAAAGACCAAGAACATGCTTCGGTTGTTTCAATTTTATTCAATCGTGGGTTTTTAACTTTATTCGTTGCGTTTTGCTGTATGAGTATTGGCTATTCATTCGTAGCAACTGGTTTAATGGTTCATGCTACTGAAGACTTTGGAATGGACCAAGTTGTTGTGGGAACTATTATCAGCACTTTGAGCTTTATTACCATGGTCACAAGGCCTTTTGCGGCAATTTTTTCGGATAGATTTAACCGCAAAAAGATTTTTATTTTTGGCTTATGTTTAATGGCCATTGCGACAGCGGGCTTTGCGTTTGCGAATAATTATGTCGCTTTATATGCTTGTCAGATTATTAAGGGTGTTGCATTTGCGTTATGCATGTGCGTTAGTGGCGTTATGGTTGCGGATATTGTCGGGCGTAAAGAATTCGGTGTTGCGACCGGTGTGTTTATGATCAACACAGTTGTTGGAACAAGTATTGCTTCGGCTGTTGGGAGATACCGTTGGCTATACCGTTACTTTCTTGGTTGCAGCGGCTGTTGTAGCGTGCGGTATTGTTATTGCGGCGACTTTGCCTTATGAACATAAAAAGTCTCAGACTAAAAAGACTTTGAAGGAGCATATTAAGTCCATTCGGTTGCGTGATTTCTTTGCTGTTGAATGTGTACCAATCGCGATTATCGCGATGATCATTCAGATTTTAGTAATCGGTACGGGAATTACATACTTACTTATGTTTGGACGCGTTGATTTAAATATCGCAAATGTAGGTATTGCTGGCACTATTTCTTCTGTAATTACCTATTTTTCGCGTCCGTGGTTTGGTCGTATGATGGATAAACACGGTGCTCGCGTTTGTGTGATTCCTACTTTTGTTGGTTTTATCATTACTAGTGTTTTGTATGCCACATCTACGGATATGGTTGGCTTAATCATTGGTTCCGTTATTTTTGGTGCTATTTGTGGCGGCTATTCGGTTATGACACGAACAATGTCTCTGCGTCGTTCCGAAGTTGGTCATGAGGCGGCAGGCACGCAAACTAACGGTATTGGCTCTGATATAGGTATGATTATTGGCGGAACATTGGTTCCGGCAATCGCAGTAGCCTTTGGTGGGTTTTACCGTCCGGTATATTGGGCGATGGCTATTTTAGCGGTAATTGGTCTCATATATGTGCTCATATATACGGCGATCTATATGAAACGTCATCCTGACAATGAAATGAACTGGTAGCTTTGAGAATTTTAAGCCTGCCGTTTTGGGCGGCAGGCTGTTTATTTTGAGGGGTGTACTATGACAGCCAATAATTGTTATTTACCAGAAGAATTTTCTTTAGATAGTGTAGAAAACCTAGCTCAGCGTTTTCAGCCGTATAGCGGATTATACGCATTTCGAACCACTTCAGTACAACTTGCCCAAAAGAATTCACTATCTGATCAGCTCGCTGCTTGGGTTTATCTTCCTGATCAGACTGAATTTAGCTGCTGGAGTGTGACTCTTCTGATGCCGAATGCCGAAGATCCTCGGACATTTTTAGAACGTACAGGATGGTTAGAAATAGCCGATTCAGAAAAGATTCTGTTATTCATTCTGCGGCCTGGTGAAGAAGGTTGGCATTATCCGCTAACTAGAGAGGAGTTTTCTTTTCTCAGAGAGATGGACCGCGCTATTGATAAAAAAATAGGCTATGACGCTCAGCGTTTCTTTGCTTATTTAGTAGGTTATGAAGAAGGAGCTAGCGCAGCATTATCTTATTCGATATGCAATCCATCATCCTATGCCGGTTTAGCGTGTATAGGTTCATTCGATTTTGATCAAGCGATTTCCAGCGTGCAGGATGAAGAGCTAGAGCTTGCTCCGTACCTGAAAAAAAGCAAGGTTCCTCTACCGGTTGCTTTTTTTTGCACCGAGAGCGCTTCAGGTTTGGAAAGTGCATTGGCTCATTTTAAGCTGCGAAATCAAGTAACTGATACTCGTTGGGAACACAATGACGTGAGTTTGTGGTTAGCCGATCAGACCCAACGTCGAGATTCGGTAAATGCGCAGAATATATGTACTATTACTTGGAAAAATTGCTCCACAGTAATGGCATCTGATGTGTGGGATGTTCTACATCGAACTATTCGAACATCTGGTGTGGGGTATGGATTTTTGCATCCATATCGCACTCTTGGACAATGGAACCTTACGGAACATTCAATCGTGGTGCAGGGATATAAGCGTAGCTGGCTTGAGTACGTTCCTGAGCGCAATGTTAGCCGCGTTGAAAAGCGTCCCTTGGTTTTTTTCTTTCATGGAAATTCGCAAACCGGAAAAAGTGCGGTTTATGCAAACGAGTGGATGAATGTAGCGGAAAGCCGTAACTTCATTGCCTGTTTTCCAACAGGGGGAATGACTAGTCGAGGTAATACCATGCCAGTTCCGGGCTGGAATGCGAGCGCTTCAGATACGTTGCTAGATGATGAAGCCTTTATTCGAAGCATGGTTGATGATATTTCCTCGCGTTATGCGATTGATAAAAGTCGCATTTATGCCAACGGCCATTCGATGGGTTCAGCTATGGTGCAGCGTTGTGCGATGGCTATGCCTGATTTGTTTGCTGCGGTAGCCAGCAATTCAGGAGTGGTGTGTGGCGGCAATCTAGGAAGTTTTGACTTGCCGGGCATTGTCGAAGACGCTGTGATACCAGTATGGATCAATATGGGTGAACATGATATTGGTGGCGGGACATGTGATGCCAATGAAGATATTAGAAAAACAGTGCTGTATTGGCTTAATCGCTATGGATTAAATGATTCGAACAAGGGCGAATTTGTGAGTGGGCGCTATGTAAACACAGTATGGAGCAACCATTCAGGTGTTCCTTTGGTACGCATGACTACCACCCTAGATAAACCGCATTCTATTATGCCTCAGGATCCATGGCTGTATTATGACGAGCTATTTGCTCATTTCAGCAGGGAGGGAGATAGACTTTATTATGATGGACGTGCTGTAGAATAACATCCAGTAGCACCATATGGTTTAAAGAATTACCTTGTTTGTTTTTGAATCAATATTATGTTTACGGGCCATTGCTTTTGAGGCGTGGCCCAATTTAATTAGTGTGTTTTGGCTGCAGTGCGATATATTTCGCTATCCATATATATTTGGGCCTCAAGGTATTCACATATATAACTAGAAAAAATTTTCGATGCTTCGTCTGAGGTGTCATCTGAAGGCAAGATGCGATAGGAAAGCCATGGACGCTCTTCTATGCCAACCAAGGGGATTTTCCTTAGATGAGTGTCATTGTCTATACCATTGAAGGTCGTTGCTCCGATACCCAGCATATATCCAAGTCCTTCATCGACATATTGAAGTGACCCCCATACTTGAGGGCATTTAGCAATAATTTTAGGATGGATGCCGCTTTTGCTGAAAAGCGTATACGCCCATTCATCAAGATGAGCTGCAGTACATGCAACAAAGGGCGTCCCGTCTAGATCGGATAGATGGATACTCGCTTGTTCATTCAGCTGCTTTTTTGACTTGGTGTATAAAGGGTGCTGACGTGATACAGCTATCATATAGTAGTCTTGTCCGATTATGGTGTATTGAGATTCGTCAGGTTTTTGGACAGAAACGTTGAATTCGACAGTGAAGTTTTCATTCTCAGGAATATCGATCCAATTGATGACTGGTGTGATGTGTGGCTGCTCTATTAAAAATCTCTTAAATGCATGAACGGAGTTACCAAAAGGATGGCGGAATACTGCGTGAACCATGTGATTATTTTTCAAGATAAGCTGTTCAATTTCTTCTTTTGCTTTATCGCGAGCGGCTTCGGCAATATCTGCGTAATGAAGTAAGATTTCTCCGTATTTATTAAGTGAAAGTTTTTTGCCTTGTCGGTCAAATAGTTCAACTCCAATGTCCTTTTCGACATTTTGTAACGTGCGACTAAGTGATGACTGAGAAATGAATAGATTGCGTGAAGCTTGTGAAACGCTGCCACTATGAGCGATTTCGCGAAAAATGTGCATTTGGTCAATATTCATTTGAATAAAACCTCATGGTTAGCGTGAAACTGAATTAGTGGTTTGATTATAAGATTCACACGTTTTAGGAAGGCAAGATTAAAGAGACTACGAATAAAATTCGTATCTAATATGATTGAGCTTCGGCTACAAGAAAAATTAGTGTATATCTGAAGAGATTGCTTGTGCTTTTATACGAGAATCGCCGAAAACTGTCTTTATAAAATCAGTGCTTCTTGGATGTATTTAAAGTGAGATCACTTACATCTATCACTCGCACTCACTAACAATTGCAAGTGAGCGTAAGTGATAGATAAGAAATAAGTGTCAGAGACGCATTGAGAATCGTTAAAAACATCATCGAACTTTCCAGTAATTGAATCGAAATTGTGCGCAATAAAATAATTGTGATCAATATATCTCCTGACAAATAGGGAATTTAGAGATCCCGCAAAAGAAATGAGTCAAGATTTAGAGTTTTCACTTCACGTCTCTCGCATTTTTATTCAGTCACTTGCAAAAAACTCTCCATCACTTACAATTGTCAGTGATAAATGCAAGTGAGTGTGAGTGATAGATGAGAGATAAAGTGACAGACATAGACGCAATTCTAAAAGAGCTTCGCAAACAAGGTGACGATAATGCGGAGTATGAAGTCAAAGAATGTACCAATGAGTTATCTAAGGATGTATGGGAATCAGTAAGTGCTTTTGCTAATACGGATGGCGGCGTAATTCTTTTAGGTATTAGCGAAAAAGACGGGTTTGTTCCGGTTGAGAATTTTCGGATAGATAAGGTCTGCGATCAGTTTGTGGCTGGTATGGGGGATGGAGGCACGGAGGGAAAGCTTACTAATAC
>USIG01000030.1 GCA_900554685.1 uncultured Cryptobacterium sp. | reverse complement strand
TTCCAATTTTTGAGTCTTGATGGACCGCCCTGTTTTACCGTCAGGGCGTTTTACCATTTATAGCCCACATTGCTGAAGGTGAGTACAATGTTGTTTACGCCGAGCAGGATCAAATTGCCTCCGATGATGAAGGGCATCGACATAACAGCGAGAACCGGCCGGAGTAACCTTATAAAACCGAGTATAAGCCCAATGATGTTGACGATCTTTATGAACTTAAAGCATGTCTCAATTTAAGTTTTATCAAGGCAACCAAATCCCATAATGATGCCACATTCTTTAGCGAGTAGCGTGTATTCTTCGGTAAGTTTTTGAGCGATCTCTTTAAGGTGGTTTTGGTCGGTGGGCGACTATGCCTGTACTTCTTGAGGGCGGTAATCAGCACAATTAGTGGCATGAACTGTTTTGTGAAAGAGTTTGGCCGCCTTGTAGGCTTCTTTGATTATTTTCGGCTTTGAGCGCTTCAAAGGAGAGAGATCCTACCTTGTAGCTAGAATCTATGAGGTAATAAGGTAAGTGATGTATCTCGCATTGCTTAAGGTTGTAGGCATTATCTTGAATAAGCTCGCTGAAAAAATCTTCATCATAGGTAACGCATTTGCGCTTTTCGCTGTCATTTGCGTGAGCAATAATACGGTTCTTATTGTGTTGTAGGTAATCATCGCTCATAACAAGACAGCAGTATTCAATTTGCTGGAGCGCCGTTTCACTAAAGCTTTCTTGCCAAGTAAAAGGGATATAACAGCCTTCAACAATGAGATTTTGACCGTTTTCTAGGGCGGTTTTAATAATCTCTGCGGTAATATTCCAGAGGTAGGGGACAAGAGCTTTATCGTCTTCAGGAGTCAAAGAAGTCTGACCGCTTCGTATAAGTCCCATTTTGAGAAGATCGAGTGAAAGTATTGGATATTTGTACCGTTCAAGTAGCTTCTGAGCAAGCACTGTTTTTCCGGTATGGCTTGCTCCTGTAATAAGAATGATCACAAGAAGTCTCCTTTAGAGAGGATGAAAGGTTGGGTAAAGAGAAGAGGTGCTTTTACGCATCAAAGGGAAACTGGCAGGGATCTGTAGATGAGCTAAGTGCTTATCTGTAGCAGCTTTCACAAAAGGCGCAAGCTGCAGGAGTTGCGGCAAGGCCTCCAAGAGCGCTTTCACGCAGTTCAAAGGGCAGGGCACGACCAACGCGATACATCGCTTCAACGGTCTGATCAAAATCGACCAGCTCGCTACATCCTGCAAGGGCAATTTGTGCGCTTACGAGAGCATTGACAGCACCGGTGGCATTGCGTTTTTGGCAGGGAGCTTCTACAAGACCTGCAATAGGGTCACATACTAATCCCATCAAACCTGATAGAGCGATACTTGCAGCAGAAAAACACTGTTTTGGACTTCCGCCTAATAGCTGGCAAGCAGCGCTGGCTGCCATTGCGCTTGCCGATCCTACTTCTGCCTGGCATCCTCCCTCAGCACCAGCTACCGTTGCATTACGAGTAATAAGGTAACCAATTGCAGCAGCATTTGCTAAAGCGCGATGGAGCTGGTCATGCGTAAAGCCATGGGTGTCTTTAAGTGCGAAAAGTACACCTGGTATTACACCGGAGGAGCCTGCAGTCGAAGCTGCGACAATGCGTCCCATGGATGCATTTGTTTCTAATACCGCCATTGCATACATTGCTGCTTTTGTAATGAGCTCTGAGCGTAACCCAATACCTGATTCCCAGAGGCGGTTCATCTTATCTGCCTCGCCGCCAATGAGTCCACCCATTGAAGGACGGGGATGTTTGATGGGTTCAAGTGCTGAGGCGCGCATGACTTCTAAAGCGCGGTCGAGGTATTCGCTTGTGCTATCGGTACGCATGCCGTCGCGTACAAGAAGAGCACGTTCGCGAATGCAGATAGCATCTGAAATAGGAATATGCTCCTTCTCGCAGTAGGCAAGTAGTGCATTGCCATCAGCAAAGTCTACTTCATCAAAGAGAGGAAGTGTTTTACCATGCCAGGTGGCAATTTCTCGTTTATCTTCGGATCGGCGTTCGATATCGGCGGAGGCTTTATCGGAGTGAATGATATTAACTGAACGAATATTGGGATTTGTAAGAATTTCTTCTGTGATGCAGGACGGTATGTCCTCGTCAATCTCAATAATGGTATAGGCGGTTTGTCCTTTTTTAGTTCGGAAAAGCCTTACCGAGGCGATATTAAGATTAGCAGCATTGAGTCGTGCGGTAATGTGGGCAAGTACGCCTTGTACATCTTTTTGTTCAGTTACGATACTGTGGTGTTCTCCTGTTAAATGCACCTCTACGCCATTGAGAGCTGAAATTACTGCAGCGCCACCACCGATGGATTCTCCTCGCACACAAAGATGAGATCCCTGCTCGTCTTCTACGATAATTTCAACGGTGTTTGGATGCTTTACCTCGACTTCGGGAAGTGGCGTGAAACGAAAATTCAAATGCTGTTCGTGGGCGAGGCAGAATGAATCACGGATCCGCTCATCATCAGGGGCTAGTCCGAGCATTCCGGCAACAAGGGCTTTATCGGTGCCGTGTCCTTGGTAAGTATGGCTAAATGATCCATAGAGACGAAATTCGACCGTTTTTGGTCGAGCGTTAAGCATTTGTCGAGTCATTAAAGCAATGCGAAGAGCGCCAGCTGTGTGAGAACTGGAAGGGCCAATCATAATAGGTCCAATGACATCACGAATGCTTAAGGTTTTCACTAAGTCTCCTTTGTTAGGTAGGGCCATCGAAGCTAGTTTAGAATCTAAAAATGAACTGGAGGTTCAGTGTAGATATTTCTCATGAAATCTTCTCGTTCTAAGACACTACAGCGTGATAACTTCCTTTTCCCCATGAACAATCAAAAGAGCCTCGTCAAAGCAGATCTGGTACACAACGGGGTCTTGAGAGAGCATGCCAAGCAGATGCTTAAATCCTCCACGCTTTGCAATGAGGGCGTCTTTAATTTCATCAAGTGAGATATCGGTTTCTTTTACGTTGGCCTTCTGTACACGAATAATTGCTCCTGAAGGATTTGGAAGGGTAGTAAAAGCAACCTTTTCATTTTTTGCAAACTCAGCAACTTTTGGAGTTTTACGAGAAGTAGGGAAGAGCAACATGTTTTTATCAGCATCGTAATAAGTATCGATCAGACGAACATTGGGCTGATCGTCAACGGATGATGCAAGCGCAATAAAGGGCGCTGCGGCAAGTGCTTCCTGAAATGTTTCTTTGCTCATTGGTGACTCCTTTGTTTGGGTATTCAAACAAGATAATTGAATAGTCTTACTTGAATACAACGTTTAAAAGACTTTCTGATATAGGTGAGTTTACGCTATAATTAGTTGATAGATCAACTAATTAAGGAAAAAGAACCATGAATTATTCACCTTATAACTTTGGAAGGCTTATTTCGCTTATTGATAGAAAAGCGAAATCTTTTCATGCAAGCTCTCTTGCGCACTTTAATATCTCCGTAGCAGAAATGCCTTTTTTTCTCACCTTGACCCAAAAAGATGGTGCTTCTCAAGAGGAACTTACGCAATGGGTAGGGGTTGATAAAGCGCTTACGACACGCGCTGTTCATTCACTTGAACAAAAAGGCTTTGTTGTAAGGAAACGCAGCATCAAGGACGGACGAAAACAATGCGTGAATTTGACCGCAAAAGCTTGGGAAATTGCGGATGAGGTAATGGATGCTTCAAATGCCTTAAATGACGTGCTTTCCTCAGGGATAAGTGAAGAGGATATGAGGACAACATATCAAGTGCTTATTAAGATGGCTGATAATCTCAAAGCGCCAGCGGGAAGTGGCTTTTCGCAATTCGATAAAGAGTGGGCTGCCTCAAAGAAAAACAATGCCAGCGTTTAGTGAGAAAACTCTTAGGGCCTGAAACAGGGTTACGAGAAACGGTTAAGTCGTTTGTGAAAGAACAGAAGAAGATAAAAGTAAAACGAGGTTAGTGGGCATTGCGAATTTACTGCCATAACGAAATTTGCGAATAGAACGAACGTTATTGGCTAAAAAGACAAAGAAAAAGAGGATATTGCATCAAAAGCAAATACCCTCTTTCTCTTTAGTATGTTTTCAGGCTTAAAGGGTTTGAGCCTGAACGCAGGTGATGGCAATTACCCCAACGACATCTTCGGCAGTGCAGCCACGGGAAAGGTCATTTACAGGAGCAGCAATACCTTGGAGGATGGGACCGTAAGCTTGTGCGTGTCCGAGACGTTGAACAAGCTTGTAACCAATGTTTGCGGCATCCAGGTCGGGGAAGATCAAAACATTTGCCTTGCCAGCAACAGGGGAGCCGGGTGCTTTTGACTGTCCAATTTCGGGAACGATAGCTGCGTCCAATTGGAGCTCGCCATCAGCATTAAGATCAGGATAGTTTTCTTTGATATACTGCATTGCTTCTACGACCTTGGTAGCGTCATCGTTTTTTGCGCTTCCGTATGAAGAATGGGAAAGAAGAGCAATGCGTGCTTCTTTGCCAAGCAAGCGCTTAAACGAATCATTGGTAAGGTTTGCAATATGAGCAAGTTTTTCTGCGGTTGGCTGAACCTCTAAAGCGCAGTCTGCAAAAGCGAAAATGCCATTTTCGCCAAATTCACAATTAGGAACATCCATCAAGAACAATGAGCTAACCATAGGTGCGCCCGGAGCAGTCTTGAGAACTTTGAGTGCAGGAGAAAGGATTTTGACTGTTGCGCAGCCTGCCCCACCTACTAAGCCATCGCACATACCTGTTTTAAGCATCATGACAGCAAAATAAATTGGATCAGTAGTTACAAGGTTGTGGGCTTCTTCTTCGGTCATGCCTTTCTTTTTACGGAGCTCATAGAGAAGCTGTGCAAATTCTTCTACCTTATCGGAAGTAGCAGGATTGATGATCTGTGCTTCATCTAATGCAAAATCCTTTGCGCGAATTTCTTTTTCATCGCCTAAGATTACGATGTTTGCAATACCGTCGTTAAGAGCGGTTTGAGCGGCTTCGAGGATTCGATCGTCATTACCTTCTGGTAAAACGATAGTTTTCTTATCAGCTTTAGCGCGTTCGATCATTGATTCAATGAGCGTAGCCATAGGCAATCCTTTCGTGATGTATTGCTACTTTTCGTTATCATTTTAGCGTTGCTCGTATTCCGTGGGTATAATGTGCCTTTGAGGGAAACCACATACGGTGTGAACGGAAAGGTTAGGTGGAATCCTGTATGAAAACAATCTCCTTTGCAGTGCCTTGCTATAACTCGGCAGACTACATGGAGAAATGCGTAGAGTCTCTTCTGCCTTGCGGAGATGATATTGAAATAATTCTTGTAGATGATGGATCTACCAAAGATACTACTCCAGAAATTTGTGATCGTTTAGCTAAGCAGTATCCCGATATTGTTCGTGCCATTCATAAACCAAATGGTGGACATGGTTCGGCGGTTAATTCTGGATTAGATGCTGCAACCGGTTTGTACTATAAAGTGGTTGATTCCGATGACTGGCTAGACAAAGATGCCATGAACGTTATTATGCCTTACCTGCGCGAGCAGAAAGCGCGCTTTGAGCAGGAGGGCACCACAGCAACTGATTTGGTAATTGCCAATTACGTTTATGAAAAGGTACACGAAGGTACTCATACCACTATTCGCTATACTAATGTGTTTCCTACCGACAAAGAATTTGGATGGGCAGAAGTCGGGCGTTTTAACCCTTCTCAATACCTATTAATGCATTCGGTTATTTATCGAAGCGATTTGCTGCGTGAAATGGGCCTAAGGCTTCCTGAGCATTGTTTTTATGTTGATAATATCTTTGTCTATGTTCCGCTTCCTCAGGTAAAAACAATGCGTTACTTCGATGTGGATATGTATCGTTACTTCATTGGACGAGAAGATCAGTCAGTCAATGAAAAAGTTATGCTTTCTCGCATCGATCAGCAAATTCGTATCACCAAAGTCATGATTGACTCGGTCGATCTTGGCTCGGTTGAAAACAAGAGGCTACGTAGCTATATGAAAAACTATCTTTCAATGATGATGTGTATTTGCTCGGTGTTTTTACGTATGGAAAAAACCCCCGAAAATGAAGCAAAGCGTGCTGAAATTTGGGCTTACCTTCGTTCGAAAAACGAAGATCTCTACCATGAAGTTCGTCGATCAGTTCTTAATTTGGCTACTAATATACCAACCGATGTTGGACGTATGGTTGGTATTACGGGCTACCATATTGCTCAGAAAATATTCAAGTTTAACTAAGCTGTCTTAGCACTGCAGTTAGTCTTTATAGTCTTCGGGGTTCTTCGCTGAACTTCCTGTTGTGTCGGCGTAGGAACGAAGTTCGTGTCCAAAGCGCAGCGCTTGTTCACCAAAGCGTTGAGCGATCATATCGTTTGCTTCAAGAAGTTTTGAATTCTTTTTTGCATGTGATATCAAAGCGCTGTGTTTAATGCCGCGTGTTTTATGGCTACTTGAAGACTGTAAGGACTTTTCGGAGTCACTGGGGTTATCGGTTTTTATTGATGCTTTTGATAAAACCTCTTCATCGTCCAATCCCCCAAAAAGTGAAGTTTGGATGGGTTCTCCCTCGAATCCGCTGACGCCAACACCAACAAGACGGAGCTTTTCACCTGGGGTCCATAGATCATCGAGCATTTCGTAAAGTTGTGGAAGCCACAACAATTCGTTCGTACCCAAATCAGGAATTTTTCGCTGACAGGTACGAATAGTGAGATCTTCACGACGAATTTTAAGGTGCAAGGTTGTACCGATTAAGTTTTTACGACGTAAACGACGTCCTACTTTGTGTGCCATCGTTGCAATTCGGGCACGTATTTCTTCTTTATCGGTTAAGCTCGTTGCAAAGCTTATTTCGTTAGAGACCGATTTTGTTGGTTCTTGTTCTGCTTGCACGACGCTATCTATTCCGCGGGCCCGATCAATCATTAAAGCGGTATTTTTGCCAAAGACCTCTCTGAGCAGCGCTGGATCAGCATGGACTAAATCACCTAAAGTATGAATATGATACGAAGCTAATTTGCGTACTGCTACTGGACCAATGCCGCTCATTTCCTTTACTGCAAGTGGTGCGAGGAAAGCTTCAGACTCTTCGGGATATACCACCGTTAAACCGCGGGGTTTATCTTGATTCGAGGCGATTTTTGCAACTGATTTCGATGCGCCTAATCCAATAGAACAGGTAATACCTAGTTGGGCGATACGTGCCTGTATTCGTTTTGCGATTTCAACCGGATGAGTACGATTGGTTCGAGTGGGGGATATATCGAGAAACGCCTCATCAATGCTTACCTGCATAAGAAGAGGTGACTCGTCGTAGAGGATTGCCATTACTTTTTGAGACATTTCCCTATACCGGTGGAAGTTACCTGATGTCCAAATAGCCTGTGGACATAAGCGCGCAGCTGTAGAAGAAGGCATCGCAGAATGGACACCATACGCGCGTGCTTCGTATGAAGCGGTAGAAACAACCCCTCGTTTATCGGGGCTTCCCCCTACAATGACAGGCTTTCCGCGCCATTCAGGATGGTCGAACTGTTCAACTGAAGCAAAGAAGGCATCTAAATCCATCAATAATATAGCTGGGCCATTCCAGGGTTTTTGGGGTATGCCGTTTCTCTTTTCCATGAAACATAGTCTAGCATGCCCACGGAAGGATCATTTTGTGCTAGGGTAGATCACCCAGGCTTTAACTGCTGTTTTGCGGGGATTATGCCGCTTTTGTGGTTCAAAGCTTTTGGGCAGGCTTTCAACACGTAAGCGCTGACAGTAAGATAACAAAAGGTAAGGATTAAAGGGCAGTGAAACCATTTGAAGCTTTAACAGAGCTGGTTAATGAGGCTGCTGCGGCTCCGCAGCGTCAAGAAACGTTGCCTTATGATATTCGTGCTGAAATTGACTGGATAGATTTTTCTTGTATCGCTAATCCTCTTGGTGCGCCTGCGTGTGTGAAGGAAGCTATTGCTTCTGCAATATCAGAAGGGGATTTGTCGTTTTTGCCCAATAGTGATGGGCAGCATTTAAGTCGTGTGATTGGTCGCTACTTTGAGATGCCGCCAGAGTGCATCATGGCAGGCACCAGTGTAAGTTCTATGATTGGTGCCATTGCGCAAGCCTATCGTCCCTGCAGTGTTGGTATTCCAACTCCTGCACCAACGGGGTATTTCTTGTCAGTTGCAAATGTTGGCCATAATCCTGTTAAGTTGGTCAATCCTTTCTCCCTGTCAGCTATCGAACCGCAGATGGCATTTTCGAATGGATACCAATTTGATGCCGCGGTACTTGCCAATCCAAGTTTTCCTTGTGCACGTTTGCTGTCAGAAAAAATTCTTAAGCGCTATTTGGATACCTGTAATTGGGTTATTGTTGACGAATCCAACATCGGCCTTACTCTTGGCGGGGAATCCTTTGTAGAACTTACGCAGCAATATCGCAATTTATTTGTTGTTCGCAGTTTGTCTCATGAACTTGGTATGCCTGGCATTCCTATGGGTTATGTTGTTGGCAATGAATCTGCTATGAGCCATATCAGGCAGTTTAGCGATGGTTCCGAAATTACCATGTTCAACGAAATTGTGGCGCGAGAATTCCCTCATACCGGAGATTATCTGGATGAAACGGTTGCATTGCTGGAAAAAGAAATCCCTTGGATGCAGTGCATGCTGTCTTTAACCCCTGGTATTAAGGTGTTTCCTTCGGAAGCAAATTTCGTCATGTGCGCACTTGAAGAACGTGCTGCTCGTGACTTTGGTATCGCAAGTGCCGCGGACTTAATTGTTCGTTTGCAGAAAGCAGGCTTTACGGTACGTGACTTGGCAGGTGTGCCAGGCATTGAAGGAAAGCGCTACTTTTTGGTCTCTATTCGCAGCCATGAGGAAAATGAAAAATTCATTTCGGCATTGCGAGACATTATTGATGAGGCATAATTATCGCTGATGGGCAAGGAAAAAGAGCGCTAACGTTCCTGGACCAGAGTGAGCGCCAATTACTGGATCAACGTAATTAACAAGGTAATTGCGTACCCCGAATTTTTCTGTAATGAGCTTTTGGAGGTATTCAACATCCTCTATACAATCGCCATGCGAAATGCCAATTACCTGATCTTCAAGAGGTTTAATAACACTAGCCTCCATGTGTTTAACAAGTGCTTGAATGCTTTTCTTGCGTCCGCGGGTCTTTTCCATGGGGATAAGAAGTCCGTCGTTATCAACATGAAGTACTGGTTTGATATTGAGAAGGCTTCCCGCGAAAGCTGCCGTGCGAGAGACGCGTCCTCCACGGAATAAGAACATCAAATCATCTACCGTAAACCAATGAGCAAGATTTAAGCGGTTGTCGCGAACCCACTGTTCTACTTCCTGAAGCGTTTTGCCTTCTTTGCGCATTTTTGCAGCGTAGTAGACAATCAAGCCCTGACCAACGGAGGCTGCTAAGGTGTCAACTGATGTAAAAGTCTGATTAGGGAATTGCTGTTGAAGTGTTTTGCCGATACCACGAACACCTTCGTAGGTGCCTGATAAGCCGCTGGAAAAACCAAGATACAAAATATCGTTTCCTTGTTTAAAGATATTTTCAAACAAGTTTTGTGCATCGGATAAATTTGGAAGGGAAGTGGTAAATATCTTGCCTTCGCGCATCATGGTGTAAAACTGCTTTAAGTCAGTTACTTGGCCTTTGAGATAGCTTTGGTATTCCTTGCCATCGGCCATAAACACGAGAGGTAAAACTTCAAGTTCTAATTCGTCTATGAGCGATTCTGGCAAATTACAGGAAGAATCAGTAACAATGGTATAGGACATGAGTACTCCTCACGTGATGTATTTTTGCTTTGGACAGCGTACCATATTTGCTGATAGTTTCCTCAAGGTGAAAGCCTGTTTAAACCTAAATGATGAAATGCTTTTTTCGCTTCAGGCTTGTCTCTATTGAGCAGACTTGGTGAATACGTCACAATAAGGACGAATTTAATTGTTGAGGGGAATACGGGGAAACAGCAATGGAAGGTATCAGTGCGGGTATTTCACAAATACTCATTCTTGCACTTGTGGTTTTTCTTGGATTTGTCTTAGCAAAGTTAAAGTATCTTGATGAACACACCACTGAAAAGCTTGTAGCAATTTTAATCAATGTAACTCTTCCTTGTATGATTCTTGCTTCTACCTCTTCGGTTGTTTTCGATCAAATAGCTGCCCAAATACCTTTGGTATGCATCTTGGGAATAGTGTTGTTTATCATGATGGTAATCGTGTCGGTTTTAGCGTGTTTGATCTTGCGAGTTTCCTTTGAAACGTTTGCTTGCTTTGTCTTTTCGGGGATTTGTACACAAACGGCCTTTATCGGTGTTCCGGTAATTGCTGCGGTATTGGGCCAGGGTACTGTTATTCTTACCAGTCTCATTGTTGCTGTTGTTAATGTCTTTTTGTTTAGTGTCGGCGTTGGGCTTCTTTCGGTTGATCAGCAATTGCGTGAGTTTCGAAGCTTGTGTACCTCAGGTGAAAACGAAGCTTCTGTTCCTCAAAAGTTTTCTTTTCTAGCCGCGCTTTCGCGGGTAAAGCTTACTTGGCGAAACTTTATTAATCCTGCGTTAGTGGCAGCGCTTTTAGCTCTTTTCTTACTCTTCTTTCAAATGTCTCTTCCTTATGTTTTATATGGTGCAGTTGACATGGTCGGTAGCCTTACTGCTCCCATCTCAATGCTTATTATTGGGTTTTACGTTTCTCGTATGAAGATAAAAGAGGCATGCTCACAGTGGCGCGTATTCGTGTTTGGCTTTATACGGTTTTTAGCAGGGTCAATAGCTTTGTTTTACCTTTTATCTTGGGTTATTCCTGATACTCTTATTGTGGAAATTGCAGTGTTGGAATTTGCGATGCCTACTGGTGCAATGGTGCCTGCCTTCGTTGCTAGTCATAAAGGGAATGCTCTGTTGGCCTCGCAGCATACGGTGATTTCTGCGCTACTTTCGTTTATCTATCTTCCTGTCATACTTGTGGTGATGGCTTTGTTTCCTTTTGTCTAAGTTTTCAAGTGCTGTATTTCTTCGACAAACAAGAAGAATCTTTATATGCGTTGCAGCAATTTATATGTGCTGTATTAAAAAAGATAAAACCCAAGTTCTGCCATGAGAATGCCAAGCAGAGCTCCTGCAACAACATCTTTTATAAAGTGCACGCCTGATACTACTCTTAGGATGGCAAGAAAGATTCCAAGGATAAGGATTACTATCCCCAGTTCTGGCACAGGACAGCAATAATAGAAGGTCATTCCAATAATAAAAATAGAAAATACGTGTCTGCTAGGAAAAGACTTGCCTTTCGTGTTTTTTGGGATAAGAGGGCTTGTTTCATATACTTCGTAAGGTCGGGGAGCGTTTATTCCTTTACGTAAAGCGCTTAAGATTACAAATGAGCCAAGCGGCACAAGAAATGCCTTAAAGAACGTACTTTCCAAAAAATGGTCTAAAGCAAACGTAATCCCTGGGTCGAATACTAGTAAATATCCGAGCAAGCAGGGGTAGGCGATATAAATCGCTTTGGTGATAATGCTGTTTGCGCCTATGATCCCTTTGGCAAGAGACGGCCTTTTCTTAAGGGATTGAATCATATGAAGATAGGTTTCTTTTTTCATTTACCGATCCGTTTTCTTTGGTTTATTAACTTGATTCTTATTGAGTTCAATAGTCTGGAATTTCTCTTTCTGCAAACATTGTGTAGCAAATTCGACGAAATGACGAGCTGCGGGTGCGCAGGAAGCCTTATCGGGGATTGCTATGCCTACTAGGATAGCTTCGGAAGGTTCAATGGGAATTTTACACACCTTAAAGTCGTATTTTTCAGTCGAGAGGCTATTGGTAATAGTTATTCCCATACCTGCCTCAATCAATCCGAGGGTCGCAGCAGTTTCGATGGTTTCGTAAGCGATTCGGGGATGAAGATTGTGGCGCGATAAAACACCTAGGGTGTCAATATCCTGTCCTTTGCCTGGCATTATAAAATCTTCATTGCTACATTCATGTAAGGGGTAGCTTGTACTATTTGCTAAGGGATGAGTGGTGGGAAGAACAGCAATCATCGGATCATATGCAAGAGGAATCCAATCGTAGGAGGTGTGAGGATCATAACTCATAAAGCCAAGGTCAACTTCTTTATTGTCGAGCCATTCCGATATTTCTTGATGGATGCCCTCCATAACGCGGATTTCGATGTGAGGGAATTGCTCGCGAAAATCCTTGAGCACCTTTGGAAGCCAATGCGATGCAACGCTTGGATACGAAGCGATGGTAACGCTACCGATCGAAAGGCCGCGCAGTTCAGAGGAGAGCTGAAAGAGACGTTCTTCTTCCTGTACGATAGCTCTTGCAATAGGTAAGATGCGCTTTCCGTTTTCGGTAAGACGCACCCCGTTGCGCATACGTTCAAGGACAGGAAATTGCAAGTCTTTTTCAAGTGCTCCAATAAGCTGGCTTACCCCAGAAGGAGTGTAGGAAAGAGCTTTTGCTGCTTTAGAAAAGCTTCCTAGCTCAACTGATTTTAAGAATGCACGGTAACGAGAGGTTTCCATGAGATTCCTTTGCGTATAAGGCTTTAAGTAAAACTTAATAAGCTATTAATATATTATGGTTTTACTAATTGCACAATTACTTATATAACGTATCTAGTGACCGTGATCGTTTCTTTTGTGGGGCAACATAGAGCGCTCTATTCAGATTGTCTCTTACGTGTTTGCTGCAGTATTGTTTGCACGCTTGGAGAGATTTTTATACGAGGGCATATGCATGAAAGGATCGGTCTAGGTTATTTATCAGGGTGATGCAGGGTAGAGCGCGGATTCCTGATGGTGAAATTCCTCATCGTCAACTTGGCGTTGAGGAATTCTTTTTAGATAGCATTGGTTCTGCGGCAAACAAACTGAAAGGAAAATTTATGAAACTCCCCCTTGCGTTTGACTGGCGCTTTATGGCTCCCTTTCTTATTGTGGTCGCTGGAATTTCTTGGGGTCTTATTGGTCTGTTTTCTACGAATCTTTCTTGGGCAGGATTTAATCCCGTTCAAATTACCGTTGTTCGCTGTGTGATCACTGCTTTAGTGTTAGGGGTATTTTTACTTGTTTTTAAACCAGGTGCGTTTAAGATTCGTCTTTGTCATATTTGGATGTTTCTTGGTACTGGTGTTTTGAGTATCGCATTTTTTAACGTGTGTTATTTTGCCTGCATCAATCTTTGTGGACTTTCGTTTGCTGCGATACTACTTTATACCGCACCTTGCTTTGTCGTAGTGTTTTCTGCTTTTCTCTTTAAAGAGCGCCTTACGCGCCAAAAAGGTATTGCGTTAATAGTTGCTTTTGCGGGATGTCTTTTAGTGGTTGGAATCGGATCTGGGGATGCATCGCTTTCGTTTGTTGGTATTACTTTTGGCATAGGTTCAGGAATTGGCTATGCGCTCTATTCATTGTTTGCTCGTGTAGCATTAAAACATTACGAGACCCCTACCGTAATGTTTTACACGTTCCTTTTTGCTTCGATGGCACTTGTTCCTGTTTCTGATCCGTTTGAAATAGTATTTCTTGCGCAGACCTCTGTTTCTGTTCTGGCTCTTATGCTGGGACTTGCTTTGATATCTACGGTGCTACCTTTCGCTTGCTACACGGTTGGTCTATCGCATATGGAAACAGGAAAAGCTTCCATTATGGCCTTCATTGAGCCGATGGTTTCTTTATTGATAGGTGTCTTCGTTTTTCATGATGTGCTCACTCTGCTCAATTGTTGCGGCGTGGCTTTAATTATTTTGGCAGTAGCGCTTCTCAATGTACCTTCGAAAAGGGTTCGTTTTCTGCGTGGGCCTAATGATCCAAAGCTTAGTTAAGTTTGCAAGTTTGTTTTGCCGTTATTGCGTTATTACGGTGGTTTGAATACTGCCTGAGTAAAGGGCGCACTACTGTTCAAGTAACGAGTATGCTTTTGTGATAAATAGGACTGCTTAGGGCAAATGACCTAGGACTAACCAATTTTGAGCAGAAGAGCTTATGAGCGAATAAGCATTGATATACTGCTTTTAGCATTTTTACTCGTTACTATAAGGAGAGTTTGCTAGATGGATTGCCATTCTATTTTTAAACACTGGTGCGAAAACGTTACTGATCCTCAACTGCAAGAAGAGCTTTCACGTATGGCTCAGCAAAACGATGAGGCGGCAATTGAAGATGCCTTTTATCGTAACTTAGAATTCGGAACAGCAGGTCTTCGTGGTGTTTTGGGCGCTGGCACAAACCGTATGAATATCTATACGGTTGGACAGGCAACACAAGGTATCGCAGACTATATCAATACTCAGATAGCTCATTTAAAACAAACCGATCCATCGTTGCAAGCTCTTTCGGGGTCTGCCTCGGGTAAAAAGCAGGGTAGTGTTGCGATTTGCTATGATTCTCGCATTAATTCCGAATTGTTTGCGCGAACTGCTGCAAGTGTTTTAGCGGCAAATGGCATCAAATCATATCTTTACCCTCGACTAGAGCCCACGCCGGCACTCTCTTTTGCTACGCGTTATTTGGGATGTGACATGGGCATCAATGTTACTGCAAGTCACAATCCAAGCCAGTATAACGGCTACAAGGCATATGGTCCTGATGGGTGCCAGATTGCAAGTGATATGGCAGATGCTATTACCGAGTGTATCAATCAAGTCGATATTTTTGATGATGTTTCCACTATGCCTTTTGATCAAGCTTTAGAGCAGGGTTTGATCGTTATGATTGGTGAAGAAGTTCTTGATGCATATCTGGATGCTGTTTACGAGCAGCACGTCCCGCAGTCAATCGATGATCCTCTTCGTGTTGTTTATACGCCATTAAATGGTACTGGCCTTGAATGCGTTACGCGCATTTTGAAGCGCATTGGTGTTGAGGATATTCACGTGGTTGAAGAGCAAGCTCATCCTGATGGTCATTTTCCAACCTGTCCGTATCCTAATCCAGAAAATCGCGATGCGCTCGAGCGTGGTATTGCATTATGTGAAGAGGTTCATCCTGATTTGTTGCTCGCGACTGATCCTGATGCTGACCGTGTTGGAATAGCTGTTAAGGATGGCGATGATTATAAGCTTCTCAGCGGCAACGAAGTTGGTGTTTTGCTACTTGACTTTATTTGTCGGAGTCGTATTTCGGCTGGTACTATGCCGAGCAATCCTGTCGCTGTAACCACTATCGTATCCTCAAGCATGGTTGATCCGATAGCTCGGCATTATGGCGTTGAAATTCGCCGTGTTTTGACTGG
>USIG01000029.1 GCA_900554685.1 uncultured Cryptobacterium sp. | reverse complement strand
TCCTTTACTTCCAAGGACGAGAAGGGCTCTCGCGGTACCACCCTGGTTGATGCTCTATACGCTGTATTACCTCAGCGCTTGAACACCCACTCGTTTGCTCTATTTCGGGAGCTCCCGTCAAGACTAAAACATCCACTTAGTACAAAACGCGTTTACGCCCTGCAGCTAAATCCTGCGTTCACCTTGAAGCTCAGAAGGGAATCATGTCAACGATTCATGTTGCTTTTCCAGCCAAAGAGCAACTCTCTGGAATGAATCACGGCCGCCACCGACCGCCCGCGACATGCTGTCTTCGTCATTGCATGTGCGATGAAGTATAGCGCAAAGAACACAGAAGCGGTAAGGGCTTTCACCGAAAAAGAACTTTCCTTACAACCTTGCGCTCTGCTGTTTGCCGCCATCAACACGCTCTTAGCGTTTTAACCACCCAGCACGGCCTGGACGTGCAGCACGCTAGTCGTTCGTCTGATTTTTTGCCAGTTCTCGCGCATGGGTGCTCGATTGATCGAGTCGCGCAGCGGCAACGACAATATTACGTGCCTCCGCCTCGGGATCTGCTTTTTCCTTTTTGCTTGGACGACGCGCTAAGATACGCTGCAATTCCGCCATATCAGCTTTGATTTGGCGCTTTTCGTGTTTATCAAGCTGCTTGCCAAGACTTGCAAGCGCCTGATTGCATTCCTCGAGAAGTTCTTGTGCCTTCTGACGTACTTCCATCGTAGCGCGGCGGAATTCGTCTTCTTCGGCGTAATCTTTTGCGTCTTGAATTGCGCGCTCTATTTCCTCATCCGACATACGATCAGAGTCATCGATAACGATAGATTGCTCACGGCCTGAATCGAGATCCTTTGCCGAAACCGTCAAAATGCCATTGGTATCAATGTCAAAGGTCACCTCAATTTTAGGAACACCCGCAGGAGCACGTTTAATACCTTTGAGGCGAAACGTGCCAATAGCTTTATTGTCTGCCGCCATAGGACGCTCGCCCTGAAGAACCTTGATTTCTACGCTGGTCTGGAACGGAGCTGCCGTGCTAAATATCTGAGAATAATGCACAGGCAAGGTGGTATTGCGCTCCACCAAACGCGTAGCAACGCCACCTACCGTTTCAATAGAAAGAGAAAGCGGCGTAACATCAAGCAGCAAAAGACTATTTGCCTGCACGATGCCAGAAGAGGAAGACGAAAGTGTTTCGCCCTGGATAGCAGCACCTGTTGCCACGCACTCATCGGGATTGATAGAGGAAGAGGGCTCTTTACCCGTCAGTGCTCGTACGTGATCCTGCACAGCAGGAATTCGGGTTGATCCTCCCACCAGTAAAACACTGCTGAGCTCTGATGCTGCAATGCCTGCATCATTGAGAGCTGATTGAACAGGACCTGTTGTACGTTCTACCAAGTGGGCAGTTAAGCGATCAAACTCTGCACGAGTCAGGGTAATATCCATATGAAGAGGACCCGCAGAACCTTGAGCAAGAAACGGCAAGTTTACTTGGGTTGACGTAGCGCTTGATAATTCCTTTTTCGCCTGCTCGGCCGCTTGACGCACACGCTGCAGCGCCATTGCATCACGCTTGAGGTTCACGCCCGTTTGTTGCTCAAAAATTCCCACTAAATGCGTGGTGATACATTCATCGAAGTCATCGCCACCAAGATGGTTATCACCCGACGTAGCGAGTACTTCTATAACATCATCGCCGATCTCAATAATGGAAATATCGAAGGTGCCACCGCCCAAGTCGTACACCATAACCTTTTGTGCAGCACCGTTGTCAAGACCATAAGCAAGAGCAGCACTGGTAGGCTCATTGATAATACGCAATACATTAAGACCAGCAATGCGACCCGCGTCTTTTGTTGCCTGACGCTGAGAATCATCAAAATATGCTGGTACGGTAATAACCGCATCGGTAACTTCTTGGCCTAAAAAGCTTTCAGCATCACGACGCAGTTTTGTCAATATCATTGCCGAGAGCTCCTGGGGCGTATACGACTTGCCATCAATCTTTACCTGCCATGAAGTTCCCATATGGCGTTTAACCGAAGAAATGGTTCTGTCAGGATTAACTGCCGCCTGGCGTTGTGCAATGCTGCCAACCAGTCGCTCACCTTCTTTGGAAAAAGCCACAACACTTGGTGTCGTACGTTCCCCTTCCGCATTGGGAATAATGGTTACGCGGCCACCTTCCATTGTTGCCATGCAACTATTCGTAGTTCCAAGATCGATTCCTATTGTGGCTCCCATAGAAATTCCTTCCTTTGTGCTTTGCGCAAACATCAGCCCTACCGCGCGGATGCAATACTTTTCTTACACGCAGAAATACGCTGCATTTGAGCAGCCGTACATGCCTAAACACAATCCGCAACAAATCATGTTGGGATCTACGCCTACGCTAAACCCACGAGCTTGTCCTTGTTGTTGATACGCTTGTCCTGCCATTTGGAACTGCTGCTGAGCCTGACGATAGTCGCGATTTTGAGGATCGAGCTTGATGGCACGACGAATCTGCTCATTTGCCATCATGGAATTTCCCGCTCCATGATTTGCAAGCGCACTGAGATAGTAATAGCGAGCATTGCGTCCTGTGCTTTTTACCTGATTTAAGATAGTAACAGCCTGCTGATACCTACCTGCATTGATAGCGTCTATCGCGCTGCGAATTTCAGGCGAATCGCTTGCGGAAGCTTCGGGGTGAATGGTGCGAAAACCACCCATACTGCCAAAGCCAAAAATATCGTCAAAGTCTATCGTTGACCAGCCATAAGGTCCTGATGAGCTGTAGCCTTGACCCGTACCACTTGACTGGCTTGAGCCTTGCCCGCTTGCTCCCCCATAACCTGCGCCACCAGCATATCCCCCTGATGCATAAGAAGCACGGCGATCGCTTGCCTTGTACTTTTCAGGGTTCGTAATACGATCGTACGCCTCGTTAACTTCGTTCATGCGCTCGGCCGCTTTGGGGTCATTCGGATTAAGGTCTGGATGATTTTCTCGTGCCTTCTTGCGATAAGCTTTTTTGATTTCGTCAGCCGAAGCATCTCGGCTTACACCCAAAACCTCATAAGGGTCTTTAACCATCGTGGCTCTTATTCTCCTTTGCCTCAAAACGTTGCCATACGCCCGCATAAAGCACGCTTCGCAAAAGATGCAAATCACGCTCGAGCGGTAAACGTTCGAATGCTTCGGTCATACTTGCTGCAAGATATTCTAAATTATCCCGAAGTGCTTGCGTATCATGTTCCATATATCTAAAGGGATTATATGAACCTGTTTTTAAATCTTCCTCTAAGTCCATCGCCGCATCCATGACATACACAAACTTTCCTAATCGTGCACCAAAACGACGAAGATCTGTTACCCAAAAGTCATTTTTGCAGGCGAATAATCCCCCTAAAAGCAGGCCAAATCGATTTGCAGGAGCATCGGGAGAAAGCCCCGTTTCAGGTGAGCAGTCACACTCTGAGAGTTGGCGTTCCATGTCTTGAATTTCACTAAGAGCTTCTTCGATAGCCTTACATGCCAAAGGAATGCGCCCCTTTGCCTTTCGGTAAGCTCCCCAAAGGGCAATAGTTCCCGCACGGGATTTTATATCGCGATCATCATGCCAATTATCCAATAGCTTGTGATAGGCAAAAGCAACGCTGAGATCGGCTGCATAATCGGTGTATTCGCTTTGTACGAATGCTTGAGGTTGCACAGGATGTATAGGACAGCGCTTAAGCCCCGCTACCTCAGAAGGCTCATAGAGAGAGCCAAGCACAAGTGCCAAAAAAGTCAGATCGAATGAAACACTGAGACGAGGAAGCTGCCCATAGCGCTGTTTAATCGAGTGACACACGCCGCAATACATCGCGCGATAGCGCTTCTTTTCCTCTGCTTCTAAGCTCTCTATATTGGGAAGAACATACCCAAACACAAATTACCCTTAAAACGCCCGATAAAAACAGGTGGTATTTCCCGTATGACAGGCAGGACCAGCAGGATGCACGAGCGCAAGCAAGGTATCTGCATCGCAGTCATAACGAAGTTCTACCAACTCTTGTGTATTACCGGATTCTTCACCTTTGTGCCAATACTTCTGACGACTCCGCGACCAAAACCATGTTGTTTTCTCGTCAAGTGTTCGGCGAATAGACTCTTCATTCATCCACGCCATCATCAGCACTTCACGCGTATCAGCGTCCTGAACGATACAGGGGATTAAGCCATCGGCGGTATAGGTAAGCTCAGATAATTCCATCGCGATTCTCCTCAATCTCCTTTATAGGCGGACAGGAATTCCTTGTGAGCGCAGGTATTCCTTTACTTCTTTGATGGTAAGCTCGCCAAAATGAAACACGCTTGCTGCCAAAACAGCATCCGCTTCACCTTCAAGAATTCCTTCAGCAAAATGCTCAAGCTTGCCAACACCACCTGAAGCAATAACTGGAATATTCACCGCTCGCGCTACCGCACGGGTTAGCGGGATGTCAAACCCATCTTTACTTCCATCACGATCCATGCTGGTAAGCAGAATTTCACCCGCGCCACGCTTAGCTGCCTCTTTTGCCCATTCAATAGCATCAACGCCCGTATTTTTACGACCGCCATGGACATATACCTCCCATTTATTGGGATTGCCCGGCACTTGCTTTGCATCAATAGCGCACAGGATAGCCTGGGTGCCAAACGCTGCAGCCGCCTGCGTAATCAAAGTAGGATCAGCCAGTGCCGCAGAATTTACCGACACCTTATCTGCGCCCGCAGCAATCATCGTGCGAATATCGGCCACACTGCGAAACCCGCCTCCCACACAGTAGGGCAGGTTGAGTTCTTCACTTGCACGACTGGCCATTTCTACGGTTGTTGCACGCCCTTCATGCGTTGCCGTGATATCAAGAAAAACCACCTCATCGGCACGCTGCTCATCATAGCGCTGCGCCAGTTCGATAGGGTCACCTGCATCTCGCAGATTAACAAAATTAACCCCTTTTACCACTCTGCCATCTTTTACATCCATGCAGGGAATAACTCGCTTTGTCAGCATGGCACAATCCTTTCGCCAAACGTTTCTTTGCTGGCCACAAAAGTTGCTATACGAAAGCGCAACGCTTAACTGCCTCTTCAACGTCCAAGCTGCCCTCATACACCGCACGACCAGCGATAACGCCTTCAATCGAATCGGATACCGCAGCTAAGTTTTCTATATCTTTTATGGTAGCCACTCCACCTGATGCAATAACAGGATGACCGAACACTCGCGCCACTTCCACATAGCGATCAGCATCGATTCCTGTCTGCATGCCATCACGCGAAATATCGGTATAAACCAAGTGCTTAAAGCCAAGCGCTCCTACCTCAGCAATGAGCTCTTCTGCGGGAACGCCAGCCCCTTCACGCCAGCCCGCAACGGCTACTTCCCCATTTTTCGCATCAATACCAGCCGTGAGCAAATCAGGAAATGATCGAAGCGCCTGCTTTGCAAAATCCTGATCAGTTACCAGTGTTGTTCCAAGTACCACGCGAGAAACACCCGCCGAAGCAAGACGCTCAATAGTATCTAGGCTACGAATGCCGCCACCCACTTCAATCTTGAGACCAGTTTCGCGAATGATCTGCTCAATAAGGGTGATGTTTTCCGGGATGCCACTTCGAGCCCCGTTGAGATCTACCACATGAATCCAACGCGCTCCCTGCTCTTTAAATAAAGCTGCCTGAGCAACAGGGCTGTCATTATATACGGTCACCGCATTGTAATCGCCTTTTGCAAGACGAACCGCTTTCCCATCAAGAATATCGATCGCAGGAAGCAGATCCATTCTTCTCTCCTTCTCAACTCGCACAGGTATTCAAGCAAACACGCTTCCAAGCACACTTCAAAGGTACTTTTCTTGAATACGTTTTTGTCAACTCTCGCAAAACCCTTTAAGAAACACCTTGCTTTAAAGCTTTAAGAATCTCAGAGGGTTTTAACATGCACCTGATTCTTTACGCGCCGCGTGCCACCCATTGCACAAAATTTCGTAGCACTCGCGCACCTGCATCAGAAGATTTTTCCGGATGAAATTGCACCCCAAAAATACGCTCCCCCGACTGAACAACACTCGGGAAAGTCACTGAATGGGTAGTTGTTGCGATTGTCGCCTGAGAGGCGGGTGCGCAGTAACTATGAGTGAAATAAAAATACTCCCCGACTGGAATGCCTTCTAACAAAGGGCAGGTACACGACTCATCGAATTCGATGGAATTCCATCCCACATGAGGAATCTTATAACGATTGCCCTGCGAATCGAATTCGGGAATACGATCTACCACCCCCGGCAGAATGCCAAGACCTTCAGCATGATCAGAACCTTCGGTGCCCTCCTCAAACAAAAGATGCTCTCCTAAGCAAATTCCTAAGAAAAACACCCCACGCGAAAGAGCCTCACGTATGGCCTGCATCTGTCCTGTTTGAAGCATCGTGGCCGAAGCATCAGCAAAAGCTCCCACTCCAGGAAGCACTATCGCCTCTGCACTTGCAATAGCGCTGGGATCATCCGTTATACAGGCCTTACCACCTGCACGTATAAGCCCACGCTCTACACTGCGTAAATTCCCTTTGCAGTAATCGACGACCGCTATCATTACAGAGCTCCTTTAGTCGAAGGAAGATCATGTAAAGCACGCGCATCAAGCTCGAGAGCACTACGCATTGCACGCGCAACAGCTTTAAAACATGCCTCGATAAGGTGATGAGCATTTTCGCCTGCAAGCATTCGAACATGAAGCGTTATTCCCGCATGGGAGGCAAACGCTATAAAAAATTCCTTTGCAAGAGAAGTATCAAAAATACCCAGCAAACAAAGAGGCACGTCAACATCCCAGTGAAGCTGCCCGCGTCCCGAAATATCAACAGCAGCCAAAATCAAAGACTCATCCATGGGAAGTATCTGCGAGCCAAAACGGGTAATACCCCGCTTGTCCCCCATAGCCTGTGCAAAAGCTTGGCCTAAGACAATTCCCACATCTTCTACCGTATGATGGGCATCTACCTCAATATCGCCTTTAGCCTGCACTTCCAGATCAAACAGGCCGTGCCTGCCAAACGCTTCTAGCATGTGATCGAAAAAAGGCACTCCCGTATCAAGGGAAGTCTTACCCGTGCCGTCTATGTTCAGCGAAAGCGAAATATCGGTTTCTTTTGTTGTGCGGGAAAGTTTGGCCGCACGCGTTGTTTCTGCCATAGGAAGCTCCTTTTAGTGAGCACTTTTTATTATTACAACCGCTTGCATAAGAGCTCTTTTTTTTCAAAAGACTGCGTTGCGAAAGATGCCTTTTGCGTAAGCCCTCACACAAGCGATTCTTTAAACCTTACAAACCAGCAACTATATCCTTAAGTGCCTTAATGAATTCCTCGTTTTCTTCGGGCAAGCCAACCGAAATTCTCAGGCAATTCTCAAGAAGCGGCGCATGCGAAAAATCTCGCACCAAGATGCCACGATCGTAGAGCTGCTGCCAAACCTTATCCGCATGGGCAAGACGAATGAGAATGTAGTTTGAGTCAGAGTCAAACACCTCAATACCAGGAATTGCTCGCATGCGATCTATGAGCAACTTTCGCTGTTCGATAATTTGATTAATACCAGGCTCAAACTTCGAACGATTACGGAAGACCGCACACCCTATAGCCTGAGATACCGCATCAACCGAGTAGGGCTGACGAACCTTGATGAATTCCCTAATGACACTTTGATTAGCAAGAAGATAACCCAGACGAACTCCTGCCAGGCTAAACGCCTTTGAAAACGTTCGCAGAATTACCAGGTTTTCATACTCTTCCAAAAGAGGACGCATGGTTGAACGAGAAAACTCAAAATATGCTTCATCCACCATTACAAGTGCATCGCTTGCCTCAAGGAGACTTCGCACAAACGCACCCGATGCCAACTTTCCCGTAGGATTATTGGGGCTGGTTACCATAACAAAATCTATATCGCCTTGAGCAACGCGAGCTAAAACCGCCTCTTCATCAATATCGAAGTTCTCTTTTCGAGGAATATTGACAACAGTGGTCCCAACCAAGCGTGCATTCGCTTCATACACTGAAAACGTAGGAGGCATATTAAGAAAGGTTCTTCCCGGACCTCCCCATGCAAGCGCAAAGTTGAACAACAACTCATCTCCGCCATTTCCCAGCAAAACGTTTTCTCGAGAAAGACCATTAGCCTGCGCAATAAGATCCCGCAGTTCGTTAGCAAGAGGATCAGGATAACGATTGAAGGGAAAATTCTTTAATGCTTTTCGTATTTCAATCTGTATCTCTTCTGGAACATTGCAAGGGTTTTCATTAGCGCTCATCAGCTGCTTCGCGGGCAGATATTTGGGATCATAGGGAACCAATCCCGCTAAAGCTGGCTGAGAAGAACGGACCGCTTTCATACTACTTTTCCTTCTTTGCACGTACCTAACAAGCTCAAGGAGTTCTCTTCGTTTGATGCTCGTTTTCTTGTTCGATGTTTCCAGGCGCTTCCTTGTTGCCTATTCGGCTGGCACCTGCTTTTCTGAAGAGTGATCAGAAACAGTTTGGTCAGTTACCGTTTGTGCAGCACTTGCCTGTTCAAAGGCCTGTTCAACAAGCTTGCAACGCAAACGAACGCTTTGCGCATGAGACCACAAGCCCTCGTGATCTGCCAGAGCGATAATTGCTTGCGAATCACGAACCAAAGCAGCAGGTGAATACTGCAAAACACTTGACTTCTTAATGAATTCATCCACAGAAAGCGGGCTCGAGAAACGAGCAGTGCCTCCTGTTGGCAGCGTGTGGTTTGGTCCTGCAACGTAATCACCAGCAGCCTCGGGAGTCCATTCACCGCAAAAGATAGCGCCCGCATGACGAATGGCACCTAAAAGCTCCATTGCGTCAGGAACATGAAGCTCCAAGTGTTCTGGAGCAATAACATTAACCACATCAAGGGCGGTATTCATATCAGGGCAAATAATAATAAGGCCCTTGTTGGAAAGTGAAGCGGAAGTAATTTCTGCACGAGTAGAGCCCTGCATGTGAAGCTCAATTGCCGCCTCCACCTGGTCGGCATATTCAGCAGAAAACGTAACCAGATAGCAGCTTGCAAGAGGGTCATGCTCTGCCTGTGCCATCAAGTCGATAGCAACCAATTCAGGAAGAGCCGTTTCATCAGCAACTACACACACTTCAGAAGGCCCTGCAATCATGTCAATTCCGACATCACCTGAAACAACCTTTTTCGCTGCTGCAACAAACGCGTTACCAGGACCGGTAATTTTATCTACCTTTTTAATGGACTCGGTACCATAGGCCAATGCCGCAATCGCCTGAGCACCACCGACTGAGTAGATCTCGGTAACGCCCGATACACGACAAGCCTCCAAGATAGCAGGATCAAGCGATCCGTCCTTGGTAGGAGGAGTCACGCATACAATACGACGTACACCCGCCACAGAAGCAGGGATGGCATTCATAAGCACCGAAGAGGGATACAGTGCACGACCACCTGGTACATAGATACCCACTGAATCGAGAGGCTGCACTTTTGCTCCTACCAGTGCGCCATCTTCTCGCAAGGTAAACCATCCTTGCTGCTTTTGACGCTCATGAAAATCCCTGATCTGCGCTGCCGCTTGCTTGATTGCTGCAGCCACCGTAGGATCAACGCGCGTGAGCGCTTCATCTATAGCGCTCTGTGGAACGCGAAACGTCTCAAGCTCTACCCCATCGAACTTCGCCGTATACTCGCGCAAAGCAGCATCGCCGCGTGTACGTACCTGTTCAACAATATTCGTTGCTGCAATAAGGGCATCCGCATTAAAAGCACCGGTGCGATTAAGCATGCTTTCTTCAAAGGTCTGACCCGCTGCTAATTCAATTCTTTTCATAAGTTAGTTCTCCTTCGCTTGCTTATACAACGTATCAGCAAGCTGACCGACACGTGGGTTTGTCCTAAATGATGAGGGGTTGGCAAAAAAGCGAGCCGTGGAAGCAAGCACGTCGTCAACCACCACAAGATTATTTTCACGCAAGGTAGTTCCCGTTGCCGTAATATCCACAATACGCTCTGCCATACCCGTAATAGGCGCCAATTCAATATTGCCATGAAGTTTTACGATCTCTACCGGCATACCAATCTTGGCATAATAAGAGCGCGTAATATTAGGATATTTCGTTGCAACCCTAATGGACCCCAGCTTACGATAGCGCTGCTCTACCGCCTCTGTTGTTCCTTTGGATTCTGCAACCACAAAACGGCATCCACCAAATTTTAAATCCACAAGCTCCACTACATCGGGAGCTGCCTCTAAAAGCGAGTCTTCGCCACAAATTCCGCAATCAGCTGCTCCAAGCGAAACAAATACCGGAGCATCGGTTGGGCGAACAATAAGATATTCCACATCGCCATTGCGAAGCATTAAGGTTCTGCCTGAATCAAGAAGCCCCTCAACATCAAGACCAGCATCCGCTAGCACCTTAACCGAACCTTCCTTAAGAGAACCCTTCGGTACGGCGATGCGCAAAGGACGACGCGAACAAGAAGTTTCTTGAGTTATCTGTTCTGCATGAGAAGCAGCCAGCTGAACTGCCGCCTGACGCGCGGCCATTACCTGTTCCAAATAGAAGGCAAAGCCAGCTGCTGGAATTTTTTCTGCTCCATATGAAGCAAGAAGATTATCGTAGCGGCCACCACCGCCAAGAGGTGATCCAAGGCCAGGAGCATACGCCTCGAAAACAAGACCTGTGTAGTAATCAAACGAACTCATTACTGAAAAATCGATCAGGAGCTTATCTCCTAAGCCTAATTCAACAAGGGCATCGTATACCCCTTCGAGTTCAGCGATACCAGCCGTGCAACCAAAAGGTGCAAGCAGCGCCTTTACTTCTTTAAGTGCCTGCTTGCCTCCGCGCAAACGAGAGAGAGCAAAAATAGCCTGCGCCACCTCAGGCTTGGCATTGCCCGGATTATCAAGGGCAGGATCAGCTAATTTGAAATCTGTTGCTTGACTGTCCTGAGCATTCTTTGTTTGATGCTGCTCCTGTGCTCGATTTTGCGCCTTGTCAGCTTGACTGCGCTGTGCAGCAGCGACCAATTCGCCCAGATAGACAAAATTCGAAGTGTGATAAGCCTGAAGAACCGCATCTTGCCACTGCTTGCTGGCATCACTTACCGAAAGAAGATCACGAAGCACACCAGCAGAACCAAGTGCAATCGTAAAACGCGTAAGCCCGCACTCTTCAAGCGCACGCGCAAACATACTAATAAGTTCAACATCTGCAGAACTGCCAGAGATTCCTAGGCATTCAGCCCCGCATTGCGTAAGCTCACGAGCGGAAGCCTCTACCGTTTTTTCCCTAAAGACACGCTGGGTATAACGAAGACGAAGTGGTTTTGTCAGTCCGCCAGTTGATTCGCTACGCGATGCACACATACGCGCAATCTGCATGGTAACGTCAGGACGCATAGCAAGAAGATCCCCATGGGAATCAAAGAACTTAAAAGGTGCCTCGGGCACATGTCCCCCCGCTTCCATTACGTCAAGAACCTCTAACGTAGGAGTCTCAACAGGAAGATAACCACGCGCAGCAAAGCAGGCACGCACCCGCGAAGTAAGCTCTTCGCGAACCAGTGCTTCCTCACTTACCACATCACGAAAACCAACAGGGGTAACGTAATTCATTGCTCTTCTTTCTCTTCATAGAGTGCCAGACGACACAACATCTATCTACCTTACTAAAGGGCAGATTTCTTCAAGGTCACAGCGCCCCAATACCAACGTATCACTATAAAACTGATCGATTCATACAGCTCAACATGAAATACAACACTAATTGTCGCGGTATTTCGTTCCGCTACTTTACCACAGTAGAGTGCTAAAGTACGTTACATTTTTGTTACTGGACAAAGCCTTCATAGCATACACCCTTTCAAATCGGGATATATCCTCATCAAAGGGCTTTAGGTTCGAGTATTATTGAAGAAGGTTTAAACAAAAAACAAAGGGGATCACATGTTTAAACGTAAAACTACTTACACCATTCCCGAGGGATACCGCGAACACATTGAAGCAACAGCACCCACTATCAAGTATCGCGGCAACACTACCATCCATCCCGAAGCGTATATTTCTGATACCTGCTGGATCGTAGGAGATGTTCGCATTGGCTATCATGCAATCGTCATGCATGGCGCCTGCCTGCGCGGAGATTGCGACTATATCGAAATTGGCGCAGAAACCAACATCCAGGAAAACTGCGTTTTGCATGAATCCGATGGTCAGCCCATCATTATTGGTGAGCACACCACACTTGGCCATGGCTGCATTATCCACGCCTGCGAAATTGGCGACAATTCCCTTATCGGCATGAACGCCGTGGTGCTCAACGGCGCAAAAATTGGCAATAACTGCATAGTAGGTGCTGGGTGCGTCGTAACGGAAGGGATGGTCGTTCCTGATTACCACATGGTGGTAGGAATTCCCGTCAAAATAAAACGTGAAGTAAGCCAAGATGAAGTGGTAAGCATCATTGAAAGCTTATCGGAAGGAAATCTTACCGAGGCGCAGCGTATGTATGCAGAAGGGCTGATATTCCATCCTAATGACGATCTTCTCCGTAAAATTGGAGCACTGTAATATCCTCTAGCGTTACGCACTTGTGGCTGCAACATAAGGGAGCTGCAGTATAGCGCAGTATACATCCCAGCTTTCTTGACTTTCCTGAATTCACTTTGCCGAATTCAGCTGTTCAAGAGACGAGTATAATGAGAATCAAGGTAGGGAATCTGAGGGGGCGATTCACGATGAGTTTCAAAAACATTCTCGTGCCGTACGATAATTCCGAACATGCTAAAAATGCACTGAAAGAAGCCATCGAACTTTCCGAAGGCGTTGACGGGGTAGCAATCCATGTTGTAGAAGTTGCTGCTCCTCCGCAAGATTTGGTCTACAGCAGCATCAACCAAACAGGCTTTGGTATGGGTGTTTCTCTTACTTCCCGAGAAGATTTTGCCCATGTTGTTGAAGAGCGCAACGAAGAAAGCGACAAAAAGCTCCAAGATGAAATTGTTTCTATAGTTGAGGGCTTTGAAGGTGAGCTCACCGCTGAAGTAGTATTTGGCATTTATACCATCGAAACCATCATTGATGCAGCAAAACACTACAGCTGCGATTTGATAGTAATGGGTTCTCGTGGTCTTGGTGCTATTCGCGGCGCTATTGGCTCGGTAAGCTATGGTGTTTTGAGATCTGCCGATATTCCTGTTTTAGTAGTTAAATAAGCGCATATAAAAGTCCCTGTACCGAATACGATACAGGGACTTTTACTTTGTTTCTATTCAAATTTATGATGCGATTAGCAACAATTCGATAGTGGTTATCCTAGCCCAAGCCATACCTGCAAGGTAGGAATCCAGCCACCAATAAAGACTATAAGCATCAGCACGGGGATGCCATATTTTACCCATATACGTGCCCAAGCAGGGAAATTAATTCCCGATCCACTGTTTGCCTCTGACAAGAAATTATCCCATCCCCAACCGCGCTTGGTGGTACAGAACAAGATGAAGATGATACAGCCTATAACCAATATATTATTGGAGAGAATGAAGTCTTCGAGTGTTTGCACATCTCCAATACCTGGCACAGAAAATCCTGACCAGAGGTTATAGCCCAAAATACAGGGCATCGAGAGCAGTGTCAGAATAGGAGCATTAATGAATACCGCTTTTTTTCTGGTGATATTCCACTGATCCATCGAGAAACGAAGGATTGCTTCAAAAACGGCGATGACCGAAGACAGCGCTGCTGCCGCAACAAACAAGAAGAACAAAGCACCCCACAGCTGGCCAAAAGGCATTTGTGCAAATACGTGAGGAAGCGTTAAAAACACAAGACCAGGGCCTGAATCAGGATTTACCCCATAGGCAAAACAAGCAGGAAAAATAATAAGACCTGCCATGATAGCAACGAGGGTATCTAGCAGCGCGATATTTGCAGCCTCGCCCGTAAGCTTCTTTTCTCGTCCGAGATAGCTACCAAAAATCGACATAGAGCCTACGCCAATAGAAAGCATAAAGAGCGCTTGGCTCATAGCCGCAAACACAATTTGAGGAAAGGTGGCGTTGGGATTATTAAAAAGATTGTCGAGGTTAGGAAGCAGATAAAATTCTAAACCTTCCTGACCACCTTCAAGAAGCAGCGAATGCACACAAAGAATACCCATAATGACAAAAAGTGCTGCCATCATCACTTTGGTAATGCGCTCAATTCCCTTCTGAACTCCAAGAGCACACACCCCAAAACCAATTGCCATAACCAGCAGCATCCAACCCGTCATCTCAAGAGGATTTGCGAGCAGGCCATTAAAAACTGCTCCGACGTCGGCTGCTGGCCCCAGTTCGCCCATTGCCGTTTTAAGGAAATACGCCAAAGTCCAACCGCAAACCACGGTATAGAACATCATAAGCAAATAGCAGCCAACCAGACCGAGCCACTTAAAACGATGCCATTTGGAGCCACGAGGTTCTAGAGCGTCAAAGCTTCGGGCAATAGAGCGATAACTTGCTCGGCCCATAGCAAATTCCATCACCATAATAGGAAGCCCGAGCACGAGCAAGAAAAACAGAATGAGCAGAACGAATGCCGCACCACCGTATTCACCCGTGATATAGGGAAAGCGCCACACATTGCCAAGACCGATAGCGCAACCTGCGCTGATTAGGATAAAGCCAAGACGACTTGAAAATTTTTCACGGCTATCGTCGGTTATCTTTTTGGTTTCTGCCACGTTTTATCCTTTACGATTTTGTTGTTTAACTTTTACAAAAGAAAAATTAATACCGTTAACAATGCGCGATCGCGTGTTCTACCAAGCACATATCCGTCGGCCACTATCAAACATTAAGTACCTGGCTTAGACACTTACGTATCTTACATCCCGAACGCTACATACCGCGCTACCTACCGCGCACTTACATACTGGGCGCTTACATACCGAGCCAATACATGATCTTCGGAGCCCAACCTACAACAAACACCACAATAATAAGAAGAGGTACGCCGTATTTGGTCCATCCGTAGAGGACTTTAGGATATCTCATGCCTTCGCCTTTATCGGCTTCTTCGATAAAGCCTTTCCATCCCCAACCGGCTTTTCTTGTACAGAACAGAACAAAAACAAGCGAACCAAGCACGAGGAAGTTGTTTGACACAAGGAAGTCTTCGATCGACTGAATATCGCCAATACCTGGAATCTGAACTCCAGACCAAAGCGAAAAGCCCAAAACGCAAGGCATAGATAACAGCGCCAATAAAGGGGCATTAATCGCCACAGCACGTTTACGCGTGATGTTCCACTGATCCATCGAAAAGCGAAGAATGTTTTCAAATACCGCAATAACCGTTGAAAGAGCAGCAAAAGCCATGCACAAGAAGAACAAGGTGCCCCACAATTGCCCCAACGGCATTTGCTCAAACACGTAAGGGAGCGTCAAAAATACCAAGTTAGGGCCAGAATCAGGGTCGACACCATAGGCAAAACAAGCGGGGAAAATAATCAAACCCGCCATGATGGCAACCAGAGTGTCCATACCTGCAATGCGCGCAGCTTCGCCCATAAGGCGCCTGTCACGTGTCATGTAGCTACCAAAAATAGACATTGATCCAATACCAATAGACAGCATAAACACCGCCTGGCTCATTGCGGCATACACAATCTCAGGAAAACTTGCTGAAGGGTTATTAAAAAGATTGTCGAAATTAGGGAGCAGGTAGAAAGCCAGACCCTCTTCGCCTCCCTCAAGCAAACAGGAGCGCACGCAAAGTATTGCCATAAAGATAAAGAGTGCAGCCATCATGTATTTAGTAATGCGCTCAACGCCTTTTTGCACACCCATAGCACAAATAGCAAAGCCCATTACCGTAACTAGGAGCATCCATCCCGTCATCTCGAGAGGATCACCGATCATAGAAGAGAAAACAGAAGGAATGTCTTCAGTCCCGTTAAAGGTTCCAATGCCCATTTTCACCAGGTAAGCAACCATCCAGCCGCATACTGAGGTATAGAACATCATAAGCAGATAGTTGCCTACAATAGTTACCCACTTAAAACGATGCCACTTTGTACCACGCGGCTCTAGAGCATCAAAACTTCGTGCGGTGGAGCGATAGCTGGCACGACCTACCGCAAACTCCATCACCAATACAGGCAAGCCCAAAACTGCCAAGAAAAACACGATGAGCAGCACAAACGCTGCACCGCCATATTCACCAGTAATATAGGGAAAACGCCAGATATTACCTAAGCCAATGGCGCATCCTGCACTAATAAGTAAAAAACCTAAGCGATTCGAAAAGCCTTCGCGACCTTCTGGAATACCTGTGGTGGTTGAGGCTTGCGTATCGCCTGCTGATGCAAGCGCACTTCCCTTTGCCTCGCTGCCTTGTTTAG
>USIG01000028.1 GCA_900554685.1 uncultured Cryptobacterium sp. | reverse complement strand
AAGAATGGTTCCAATTTGACCCTGCAGGGCAGCATCGTTGTAGAATACTCCATCAACTAAAACACCATATGAATCAAAGCCTTCATCTTGTGCGGATATGACAATATCAACGCCTTCATATGAATCCAAAAGTGAAACATCGCTTACGAGACAGATGATGATATCAGCCTTTTTATCCTCGTAATCTGCCACCCGTTTTTGTAGATAGCTTTTTTGCGCTGTTACTTCATCAAGCGAAAAAATTCCATAGGTGTAATTACCTGCGCGAATAAGAGTTGGCGTGTTGTAATTCGTCAAATGCTCCGTATCAAGGCTAAACACACAAGCGCCCTTTTCTATATAGGAACGCTGCAGTGCAAACAGCGAAACAGGCTTTGCCTCGTCGGAATTTTTTGATTCTGAAGAACTTTCCGTTGTATCGGCGGCACTCACTTCATCGGTTGAATTTTCCTCAGCACTTTGAGTTGAACGCTTATTGAGCGATCGTGATGAAAGACTGTCTCCTAGATCGGCGGTATTGATGACTGTCTCTCTATGCTCGTTTGCAGTTCCCTTGTAGAGGATGGCAGTGTATTCATCTAAATTTCCGGTTGCATCATCGATGTTGCTCGCTGCCACATTTAAAGAATGACCCACTGTAACGATATACGTTATAAGTACACCCAGACCCGCAAGGGCTAAAAAGATAAAAATACCGAGTGCTGCTTTTTCACGTGAAATCTTCTTCATAGCTTGGTATCCTACGGCAAGATACCAAGCTTGTTTCAGAAAAAAACGTGTATGCATCAAAATATCTATAACAGCACAACCGAACTGTTATAAAAGTTGGCAAAACCGCGCGCAGGTACCGCCCACGAAAAACATTCCGCTCATGCGAAGCGCGCAGCCTATGCAAAAAACGCCGCCTCAAGACTACGCCTCAAGACTACGCCTTAAGACTACTTAAGCAACCGAGCCAAAAATCTACCCGTATAGCTTTCAGGAACTTGAGCAATTTGTTCAGGGGTTCCCTGAGCTACGATTGCGCCTCCTCTATCGCCGCCTTCGGGTCCTAAATCAATCACATAATCTGCCGCTTTGATAATGTCGAGGTTGTGTTCAATTACCAGTACGGTATTGCCCGAATCAACCAAACGCTGCAGCACTTCAAGAAGCTGACGTACGTCGTCAAAATGCAAACCGGTAGTTGGCTCGTCTAAGATATAGAAGGTTTTACCTGTTTGCCTGCGCTGCAATTCGCTTGCAAGCTTAACACGCTGCGCTTCGCCACCCGAAAGCGTAGTAGCTGGCTGGCCTAGGCGGATGTAGCCCAAACCCACATCATGCAAGGTATCCAATTTACGCACAATACCAGGAATCTTAGAGAAGAATTCACGCGCTTCATCAACAGTCATCTCCAAGACGTCATAGACGTTTTTACCGCGATACGTTACTTGCAGAGTTTCGCGGTTATACCGCTTACCTTCGCATACCTCACATGCAACATACACGTCAGGCAAAAAGTGCATTTCAATCTTTTTTTGGCCATCGCCCTTACAGGCCTCGCAACGACCCCCTGCAACGTTAAAGGAAAAACGACCAGGGGCATATCCACGCGCTTTAGCTTCAGGAGTGGAAGCAAACAGTGCTCGAATATCGTCCCATAAACCGATATAGGTTGCAGGATTCGAACGGGGCGTACGTCCAATTGGACTCTGATCAATGTTGATTAACTTATCGATACGCTCTGTTCCTAAAAGACGACGATACTCGCCCGTTTTACGATGAGCATGGTTGACACGATTAGCTAATGCGGGAGCTAGCGTATCAGTGATAAGAGAACTCTTGCCTGAACCCGAAACCCCGGTAACAAGCGTAAGCGTTCCTAAAGGAATACTTATATCTACCTTTTTGAGGTTGTTTTCACTAGCACCTTTAAGCTGAATTGTTCCCTTTCTGGGATTCCTTCGCTTCTCAGGAATAGGAATTACCTTTTCCCCACTGAGGTATTGTGCCGTAAGAGATTCAGGCACTTTCATTATTTCTTCAGGAGTGCCAGCCGCAACGACCTTGCCGCCCAATTCGCCAGCACCCGGCCCCATGTCAATAACGTAATCAGCACTTCGAATGGTATCTTCGTCATGCTCTACTACCACGACGGTATTGCCCAAATCACGCAAGTGCTCAAGCGTTGCAATAAGGCGTTCATTATCGCGCTGATGAAGACCGATAGAAGGTTCGTCCAAAATATAGAGCACACCCATGAGACCAGCACCGATCTGGGTAGCCAGACGAATACGCTGCGCTTCACCACCCGACAACGTTGCCGTTGCTCGCTCAAGCGTTAAGTAATCAAGTCCCACATCGACTAAAAACTGAAGGCGTGTTTTGATTTCTTTAACGATAGGTAGCGCAATGGCCTGCTGCTGAGGTGCGAAAGTAAGGGAATCGAAAAAGGCAAGCGAATCCAGTGCGCACATCTCGCATACTTCGTGGATGTTTTTACCCCCAACCGTAACAGCAAGAATAAGCGGATTGAGTCGTTTGCCTCCGCAAGTAGCACACGGAATGATGGAAAAGTATTGTTCGTATTTTTGACGTTGGCGATCAGATGATGCCTCCTTATAGCGATGCATTACCGCCTCGCAAATACCTTCCCATTCGATATACCAATACGTTTCTCGTCCATCAACCGTAAGGTAATCGACGCGGATTTTCTCATTGGGAACACCATAGAGAAGAGCTTTTTGCACCTTGTTAGGAATATCTTCCCAAGGGGTAGCAGGATCTATGTCAAAGTGCTTCAGTACCGCACGCATAACCTGCGGGTAGTAATTACCCGTCCTGAAAGGAGCAACCGCCCCTTCTTCTAAAGAAAGCGTTTTATCAGGAATAACAAGACTTGGATCGACCTCTTCACGACTACCAATACCCAAACAATCAGGGCAAGCACCATACGGAGCATTGAAGGAAAAATCTCGCGGTTGCAATTCGGTCATGGAGTAGCCGTGCTCTGGACAAGCAAGCGCAAGAGAAAACAGATGCTCTCCTGGAGCAAGACCGCCCGTTGCGCCTGAAGAGGTAGTGATATTAGCATCCTCTTCCTTTTCCATAACTTTTACCAGCACACGACCATCAGCTAGGTTACATGCCATTTCAACTGCTTGGGCAATACGGCCAGCTGCACTTTGTTTTAAAACAACACGATCCACTACCACTTCAATGAAGTGCTTGATCTTTTTATTTAAAACAATGGGCTCCCCACCAAGTTTTTGAACCTGCCCATCAATGCGAACGCGCGAAAAGCCTTCTTTTTGCAGATCCTGGAAAAGCTTGGTGAACTCGCCTTTTTTGCCCGCAACAACCGGAGCCATAATCAAAGCGCGCTTGCCTTCACCTAAGGCCAGTACATCATCAGTTACCTGGTCGGTTGTTTGCGCCTTAATCTCGCGCCCGCATTCAGGGCAATGAGGCACACCAATACGCGCAAAAAGCAAACGGAGATAGTCATATATTTCAGTAACTGTTCCAACAGTAGATCGAGGATTCTTACTGGTCGTTTTCTGATCAATTGAAACCGCAGGAGAAAGCCCGTCGATAGAATCAAGATCGGGCTTGCTCATCTGTCCTAAGAACTGACGCGCATAACTAGAAAGGCTTTCCACATAGCGGCGTTGCCCTTCTGCATAAATCGTATCGAACGCAAGAGAGCTTTTTCCCGATCCAGAAAGACCGGTGATTACCACTAACTTATCACGTGGAATTTCGACATCGATATTTTTCAGATTGTGCTCACGAGCACCCTTTATAACAATGGAGCTTTGTCCCATGAATATATCTCCTAGAACGTCAAAGATAACGAAAATTTATTCTACTCCAGGTTTATCAAAATGAGAACATTCGTTCGCTATTCTTTCACATTGTCTCATCATTCTTGCTGCTGGCATTATCGTCGCTGTCAGTATTGTCATCACGTTGCCATCAGCCTGCATCGTACTACCGCCACATTGACGTCACACTGATGCCACGTTGTCATAACGCTGTCCGCACTGTCATGTCCTACGCAAGAGAATATCAACACCCATTAAGAGCTCACAAGGCGATTGATTTATCCTCGTGGATGGCTTGTATGATGAACTTCCTTGAGATGATCCGACGTAAGATGCGTATAGATTTGCGTAGTGGACAAACTTGCATGGCCAAGCATCTCTTGAACGCTACGTAAATCAGCACCACCCGACAAAAGATCAGTTGCAAAAGAATGGCGCATCGCATGGGGGCTTAGCGATTCATCCAAGCCTGCCTCGTGAAGTTTTTCTTTAAAAACGGTTCGAATCGTATTGGTAGAGAGCTGATTTCCTCGCGCAGACAAAAAGACAAAGGGGCAATCGGCACTCTTGCATAAAAGCGGACGGGCATTCTGTATATAAGCCGCAAGCACCTGACAGGCCTTTTGATGAAGAGGAACAAGACGCTCCTTTGAACCTTTACCCATAACGCGCACGAAGCCCTGTACCAGATCCAACCCCGAAAGCTGCAACGAGGAAGCCTCCGAAACACGCAGGCCCGCCGCGTACAACAGCTCTAAAAGCGCTTCATTTCTTATCTCGAGCGCTTCACTAAGAACACGGCGATCTTTCGAAGCTGCCCTTTTCGTGGTGGCGTGATCAGCAGCCGTTACCGAAACGAGCTCATCTTTATAGCCTTTCGAAGCTTCTATATGATCGATGGTTCGATTTCTGTGATCTGCCGTATCAAGAAGCTGATTCATATCACGAGAAGCAATAACACGCGGAAGCGTTTTAGGCCGTTTAGGACCTTGTAAAATAGCAGCCGGGTTTGACTGACACTTTCCCTCCACCACCAACCATCGATAAAACGCCTTGATCGAACTGAGATGCCTATCGATCGTCGTGCGCGCATAGCGAGCCTGATCTAAATAGGCAAGATATCGTCTAATCTGCTGGTGATGAACACTTAAAGGATCAAGATTTTCCCTATCACACCACCTCAGATACGCTTCGATGTCACTGCGATAATTGCGAATAGTATGACTGGATTTATTGTATTGCGTGACAAGAGAGCCACAGAATGCCTCAATTAGTTCTTCTCCCAAAACACGCTGCTTGCTATCTTGCGATCCTTCGCAAAAAGCAGACTGTTTTTGCTTGTCACTCATTTCGTCATCACGCTTGCTCATACCCGCTAAAACTTACCCTTGTCAGAATGCAGAACGACCCTGATGCTGTCTTGGAAAATAAAGCCTTACTAAAATGTTTTATTCCCCATCAACCTATCAGCAGGCTCGAGTTACTCAAGAGACCTGCCAGATTAATTGGACTCACCCGATTCAAATACCTTATCAGATTCGGCAGGCTCAGCAGGTTTATCCCATCCGAGCACCTCATCACAATAGCGCTGAAGCGCCCGTTTTCCTCGTGAAGCATAGGCTGCATATCGTTCTTTTTTATTGCGAATCTTCTGTTCAAAGGGAGGCATGATACCGAAATTCACATGCATTGGCTGATAGTCGCGTGTTTCCTCATTGGTAGCATAAGCAAGAAGCGCACCAAAAGCGGTTTCTTTTGGAAGAGGAGGAAGTGCCCTGCCCTCCAAATATGCAGCAACCCCAAGAGAAGTCCAAAGCCCCGAAGCAATTGCTTCACAATATCCTTCAGTTCCCCCAAATTGCCCCGCAACAAACAGAGGAAGAGGAAGTTTGTTTGCTTTTTCGCTCTTTAGACGCAAAGAGGCATCTAAAAGATGAGGAGCTTTGATAAAAGTATTGCGATGCATAACTCCATAGCGGGCAAATTCAGCTTGCTCTAAACCAGGAATCATCCGAAATACGCGCTTTTGCTCCGGGAATGTGAGATTAGTCTGAAACCCAACCAAGTTAAAGCTTTGCCTATAGGCGTCTTCGGCACGAAGCTGCACAACCGCCCAAGGACGACGACCTGTTGCAGGATCAGTTAACCCAACAGGTTTCAGCGGTCCAAAACGGGGAGCATCAAAGCCTCTTCGCGCAATTTCTTCAATAGGCTGGCATGCCTGAAACAAATCAGCTGTTTCAAATTCGCGTTTAATAACTCGATCTGCCGCAGTCAACTCTTCGATAAAGCGCTCGTAGGATTCTTTATCGAACGGAGCATTAAGATAATCACCTTCGCCCTCTTCGGCATATCTGCTTTGACTGAACACTTTTGTAAAGTCAAGCGAATCAGCCATGACTACTGGTGCAGCTGCATCATAAAACGCAAGCTCATCTTCACCCGTAAGGTCTCTCATGAATGAAGCAAAAGAGGAAGAAGTAAGCGGACCAGTTGCGATAATAAGAGCATCTGCAGGCCCGAACAAAACCTGAGTGCCCTTTACTCCTTCAGAGCTTTCAGTCTTTTGATTGGTAGATACCAACAAGGCTCCCTCTTGAGTAATACCTACCACTTCAGCATTAATGCGATCAATGAGGCTATTTTGGTCTACACACGCGGTTACTGCCTGCGAGAAGGCATCCCTATCAACCGCCAGTGCCCCTCCTGCTGCTACACGATTTTCATAAGCACATTTCAAGACGAACGAGCCCAAAGTAGCAAGCTCGTCTTTAAGCATACCTGCCGCACTTTCAGGCTTTGTTGACTTCAAAGAATTTGAACATACTAATTCGGCACAATAAGCCGTTTTGTGAACAGGAGTTTCAACAAGAGGACGCATCTCAAAAAGACGAACCGAATACCCTTGTTTTGCAAGCTGCAGCGCCGCCTCACTTCCCGCAAGACCTGCGCCAACAATATCAATTACTTTGTCAGATTTATTCTTTTCCATAACAACACACCACTATACCCGAGCGGGTCCATATCTCCCATCGGGAAAACGCGTAATTAATCCATCTCTTTCATAGGAGGCTAATTTAACCATAAGATACGTAAGCTTATCCTGAGCCGCTCTTAATTCATCATCTTCCCAAGGATATGCAAGCATTTCTTCTATACGCATAGGATTAGCAAGCAAGGCCCTAAGAAGAACATCCGTATTGGGAATAGATGGCGCATCCCCCACCCATGTTCGCGCATCCTGCGGACGTGCGTCTTCCACACGAAGACAGCCATATATTCCCACAAGAGTATCTTCGAAGCTTTCCATATCAACAATAGGTGTAGCACCTTGATAGATAAGCCTATTCGCACCCAAAGACGTAGGAGAGGTTATAGGACCTGGAACTGCAAGAACCTCCCTTCCAGCCGCAAGTGCATCATCGGCAGTTGAAAAGGTTCCCGAAGGCAATCCCGCCTCCACAATAAGCGTTGCACGCGAAAGTCCTGCAATAATGCGATTACGCGCTCGAAAGGTAAAAGGAAGCGGAGGATAATCCCAGTGTCGCTCAGAGATAACCGCGCCACCCTTTTCAATTACCTGTTGGAATAAATCACGATTGGATTGAGGGTAGGGCTGATTACATCCACCACCTAACACCACAACCGTTTCCCCTCCCACTTCTAGCGCTGCTTTATGTGCCTCCGAATCACAGCCAAGCGCACCTCCAGAAACAATAGGAATACCCCGTTGCGCTGCAAGACGAGCAAACTGTCTGGCTGCCGCCTTTCCGTAAGGAGTTGCTTTACGTGCTCCAATCACAGCAAGACCATCGCGAAGAGCATGTTTATTCCCAATTCCGTACAGTATCTTGGGAGGATCGGAAAGAGCGGTAAGCGATTCCGGATATCCTTCTTGTCCAAAGCGAATCTCCCACCGCTTCCCCGACAATGCAGCAGAGCTTAAAGGAGCATAGCGCTTTGCGTGAAGCTGCTGGGCTTGTTGCAAACTTGGTTCTACTACCATTGCGAACCCCCTCCAAATCGTAAGGTAAATGCTTCTGCAACGTGTTCTTGTTTAACCTGCTTGGATTCAGCAATATCGGCAATTGTGCGCGATAGCAAAAGCGTTTTAGTAAGAGATCGTGCGCTCATTTCTTGCAACTTTGAAAGAGAAAGGAAATAGTTTTCTGTGGACTGATCAAAACAGCACGCGTCACGCAAAGCACGTAAACCCCTTTTAGAACTCGGATTCTCTTTTGCGCGTCTCATCGCAAAAAGACGTGCCCGCTCCACTCCTTCACGTAACTGCGCAGAACTTTTCCCTTGCGCCGAATCGAACAGTTCCTCGCTTTTTTCACGCCACACATCGATTCGCATATCAATTCGGTCAACAAGAGGACCGCCCATTCTGTTTTGATAAGCCTGAACAGCTGAAACGCTGCAGTGACACTTTCCGCTCGGGTCCCCAAAATATCCACAAGGACAGGGATTGGTTGCTGCTAATAGCTGGAAACGAGCAGGAAACTCATAGGTACCATCAGCACGGGTAAGCACAATTACTCCCGACTCCATTGGCTGACGAAGCGTTTGTAAAACCGATGTTTTAAATTCGGCGAGTTCGTCTAAAAACAATACTCCTTGATGCGCCAAAGAAGCCTCGCCAGGACGAGGGGGCTTTCCTCCCCCAATAAGACCTGCCGCAGTCGCACTGTGATGAGGACTTCTAAAAGGACGCCTTCCTGCCAACAAAGACGAAATATCTTCTCCTGCAACCGAATGAACTAAGGCCGCTTCGATCTTTTGTTGCTCACTCAATCGCGGCAAGATGGTAACAAAACGCTGTGCCAACATAGTCTTGCCCGAGCCTGGAGGACCGACCATCAACACCCCATGGTTACCTGCTGCCGCAACCTGCAAAGCACGTTTTGCTGCTTCATGCCCAATAACTTCAGCATAATCAAGCGCCTCGGATACCTCTTCAGTACCGTTAAGTGTTTTGCCAGCACTAAAATGTCCGTCTCGTATATGAGCCAAACGCTTAAGAATATGGCAGGTAACTCCTTCAAGAGAAAAGAATCCCTTTTCAGTAGTGCCCGTTATGAGATCCCAACCGTTTTCACGAGCGCACTTTTGATAGGCAAGCATACCCGCAGCAGCTCTCACTGAACCACTGAGAGACAATTCGCCTGCCACGAGAGCGTTATCAAGTAATTCAGGATTAATCTGGCCCGATGCCGCTAAAATTCCCAAAGCAATTGGCAAATCAAACCCAGATCCTGTCTTTTTTAAGGCTCCTGGTGCTAAATTGACGACGATCTTATCATTAGGCATAACAAAACCGCTTGCCCGCAGCGCCGCCTTCACCCGCTCACGCGACTCCATAATGGTTGCATCAGCCATTCCTACAATAGAAAAAGAAGGAATACCACGCGATATGACCACCTCAACAAGCACCGGAAGCGCTTCAACGCCATGAATAGTTGCGCTCTGGACCGCAAAACTGCGCTGCGCCATGTTTACTCAACCCCAAAGGCGTTAGTATGAAAGCGCAGGAATGCTCGATGTTCTGAAAGAACAAGGATAGAAATAACATCGAAGCGAACACGAACATCGCAACCCTCATACTCCTTTAAATAACACGCTGCAATTCGCTCATAGCGACTTCGCTTACGGGCATCAACCGCTTCTTCGGGAAATCCCTTTTGGATCTGAGAGCGCGTTTTCACCTCAATGAAACAAAGAGTATCTTCTATACGCGCTATTAAATCTGCTTCTCCTGCGAAACAGGTCCAATTTCGCTCAAGGATTTCATAGCCCTTTCGTTCCAAAAATCGAGCAGCTGCTTCTTCACCTTTTCGACCAAGTTCTTGAGGAGTGTAGAAAGATTGTTCAGGATCTTTTTGACAGGAAGAGCAAGACGAACCAACTTCTTGTACATCCTTAGAGCATTCTTTTGCTTGCCCTTCTGTACAAGCGCTTTCGCTTAAACCTTGTTCCTGCTCAGATACCGATACTGTTTCTTTTGATAATGTAGCCATCTTGCCCTCCTTTACGCTTTAAACGATAGAAGGCAAAATTCACATGAAAGAGAAAATGAACACCTAAAAGGTGTAAACAAACGAACAACAAATCTTACGAAAGAAAACCCTTGCGCTTAGAAAAAGCACTCATCTATTGCACAAAAAGCAATTAAAGTTCTCACATAAACAAAACCTCAAGTGCATCCTTTATAAAATCTTGCTGTACAAACCAAAGAGCACGAGAAAACTTGTAGGACTATAGAGCCAAAAGGGCGGCAAAGAGAACCTTTATGACAAAAGAGCGGCGTCTAAAAGAGGCGCTCTTGTAAGAATCCCTGACAAAAAGAAGCTCGATGAAGAGGGGTAAGACCTTTTTCAATAATAGCGACTCGATGACGTGCACTGCCATAGCCCTTTGATGAGGCAAAATCATAACCAGGATACTGCGCATCATAGGAAACCATGAGCGCATCGCGCGAAACCTTAGCAAGAATAGAGGCGGCCGCAATAGAGGCACAACGTGCATCGCCATGAACGACATTAATCTCTCGAGGATCCAAATGAAGAGGGTTGCCGTCTAACAGCACAACTTCAGGATGAACACCCTGCTCTTCAATATCAGCAATAGCCTGGCTAAACGCTTGACGTAAACAGGCAGATATACCTTGTTCGTCTATCTTTTTCGGCTCTATATTCACCAAAGCCCACGCAAGCGCACTTTGCTTAATCTCCTCGGCAATCTGAGGACGCTTAGACTCGGCTACCTGTTTAGAATCGTTAAGACCCGCAATCAGGGGCGCATCACTTCTCAACACCACTGCCCCCACCGTAAGAGGACCAGCTAAGGGGCCACGACCCACTTCATCAAGCCCCACGACAAGTTTGCCTTGAGCTATCTCGCGCTCGAAAGCGTACATCGCCTCTAAGCGCTGCTGCTCCGCTGCTTCAGCCTGCAGACGATGACGGGTTTGAACAAGTGCCTGCTGAACACCTTTTCGCGTATCAGCACAAAGCGAACGCTCAAGAACGGCAAATTCCTGAGCGTCCACCTTTGCTAACCGCGCACGAATATCTGCAACCGTTTGAGACACAGCACTCACCCCTTACGATAAAACTCTCTTCTTGGCTCTTACCTAAATTCCCTTGCCTCGCCTATACGCTCAAAAATCAAGTTTTGATGCGCTCTACAGCTCATCAAACGCAAAAAAGGGCACGAAGTAGTTCGTGCCCTTGCTCATTTCAATAAGGTTAAGACTAGAATGCCTTTTCCTTGATCTTAGCAGCCTTGCCAACCTTATCACGCAGATAGTAAAGCTTTGCGCGATTAACGTCGCCACGACGTACTACCTCGATCTTCTCGATCTTTGGAGAATGTACCGGGAAGGTACGCTCTACTCCAACAGAGAAGCTAATCTTGCGAACGGTAAAAGTTTCACGGCTTGAAGCACCATGACGGCGGATAACGTCACCCTGGAAGACCTGAATACGCTCACGATTGCCTTCCTTGATGCGATAGTGAACCTTAACGTTGTCACCTACATTAAATTCTGCAACATCAGGGTTGATCTGCTGCTGTTCGATTGCGCGGATGATATCCATGGCTTTCCTTATCCTTCTTATATAGTAAATACTTGTGTGTACTTATGTGGTGTCTTTTGACACAGCAGAAGATTATACTGTTGCTTCAAGGCAAGCGCAAGAGCAAAGCACAAACTTTTCTGCATTTTCCTCATATCATTGGAAAGTAAAGTTGCCTTCTTCCTTATTTCTTACCAATTCTACCTCAAGAAGCGACGCGCACGTGCGCGTGATACCCCAATTCCGGCGAGCGAGGCTATCGTCACAAGACAGCCTAGCGCCAAAACACCTGTTGCGGTATCACCTGTTTGCGCAAGTACCGAAGGCTTAGAATCGGTATCGCTTGGCAAGTCGGATGGATCGCTTGACGAAATTGGTTCGTTTTCCTTCTCGTCGTCTGGCCAGCTTCCATACACGATTGTTCCCGAACGCTGATCAACGATGCTTTCCCAATTATTTTGGGTAACAAGTGACTGCAACGCCTCTAAACAACTGTCCCCTTCCGTTACCAATTTCATTTGAGCAAACGAGGGATATTCATCGGTTGCACTCGGAAGATAGCTATTCATGGCCACGGTATAGGTTTTGTCGGCCTCCAGGGGCTTATTGCCTTGAGAGACTATAGTAATCGAATGGATACGCTGCCCTTCTGGCTTATTCCAGTCGATCATCATATTGGCACCGCCGCATACAATAACACTGCCCGAATTATCAGGCCATGAGTATTGCATGGGATCTTCGCCCTGCGCTGCTGCCTGCATTTGCTTACTTAAAACCGCCCGACATTGATACATCGTTTCAAGAGAATGCTCCAAGGCCTCACGGATCTGAGCTCCAGTTAAGGTATAGGTAGCAACAGTATTCCCATAAGGAGAAATGGAGAGTAAATCGCTTAAAGCTATCTGCCCTTTCGTTATTCCCCCACGGATGCCACCTGCATTTTCAAAAGCAAGATCAGCACCTGTTCTATCTAGATACGATGTTGTTACCACATGACCAATGGGAGTATCTTCGGTTCGCACCAATTCCCATCCTCCTGGTGCGTTACTCGTTGTTTCAGGATAGGGAAAATCCCTCTTGCTTGTGCCTATTGATTCTCCCAAATCCTCCATCGCTTCAGCCTCCAACGTGCCCACAAGAGCACTAATACTCTCGTCAGCGCCATAAGTTTTGGCCTGACTGTAGTCAATGATGGTTTCATCATAGCCAACCACATCCCAAGGAGACTCATCTGATTCAGATGATGAAGATGCGGCGTTTTTGGCGGCTTCGTCATAGGAAAGGGTAAGGTCAAGTTTTCCTACCTGCTGAAAATAACATCCCGCCTCAACCACCGGAACACTGTCTCCTGCAGCATTGGTAACCGAACCTGTTTTACTCACATGCTCATGGCCTGCTATGACCGCATCAATTCCTTTGGTCTGCTCAGTAAAAGCCTCAGGATTTTTATGATGGGTAAGCGCGATCACCACATCACAGCCCTTATCCTCGCGCAACTGCTTTGCCACAGCGTTCGCTTTTTCTACACTCGCCTCAAACGACAAGCCTTCAACATTATCGGGACGAGTAGATGAATAGAATGATTCATCGATCACACCAAACACGCCCACTCGAACCTTTTCAGAAGTTGTTGGGTTATCTGCTTGATTGGCACTTGTCGAACTGTCTGTTTGGGTTAGATCAAGCGAAATATCTTCGATCAAAAAAGGGGAAGAAAAATACTCACCTGATTGATTATTGGTATTCAAAACGTTTGAAGCCAGAATGCCAAAGGAACTTTCAAAAGTTTTGAGCTGTGCTGCCCCATAGCTCCAATCGTGATTTCCTGGCGTCATCGCGTCATAACCGACCGCTTGCATCAAACGAGCAAGATAACTACCTTCACTTACCGTTGCAAAAGTGGTTCCATGAAACGTATCTCCTGCATCTAACAAAAAATCCGGTTGCAGAATATCGACCATCTTTTTCAACGTAGCAAAGCCGATCGAACCATTTTCATCTTTATAGCGGCCATGAATATCATTGGTATGCATGATCGAAAGATTTCCTGTTGGTAGATCAGTAGAAGCAGATACATGCGTGGCAACATCGGCAGTAGTTTGCGCGGCTTGCGCGGCATCGGTAGCATCAGTGACATCAGTTGCGGTTTGTGCGGCACCAAGGGCATCGTCGTTGGTAGTTTGAGAAACATCGTTAATATCCGTGGCAATTTGTGCAACAGAAGCATTCTGTGTGATATCAGACGATGTCACCTCATCGCTATCCGCCCACGCAAGTGAGGGAAACGACAAAACTGTTGCCAAAAGAATTGAGCATGCCACCGAACCAATGCGGTGTAGACACGATTGCTGCGATAAACGCTCCATAGCGACATTCCTTCCCTGTGGTGAGCAGGTCTCTTTTTAAACAATCTGTTTTATGAAGTATTTTTTTAGAAAACCAGGTCAGTGTAGCATCATCTGGTTTTTTATCTGATGGACAGAAAGAATTTAAGGAATGACGGGGGCAAAATTAAGCACCAATAACACCGCAGCACGAACCGTAGTGGCACCAATCACGTCACAGCACGATCTACAACAGCATCAATAAGCCATAGCTTCCGACGCCAGCCACAATACACCACACCAGTGATTTAGTTTTTATAGCAACAAGAATTACTACAGCTGCCGCAACCAAAGGAAGCGCCCCAGGCCACAGACCCGCTGCAAACATATCAGGAGAAAGTAAATCGTTTGCAATCAATGCTGCAAAAGCAGCAGGAGGAATAAAAGCAAGCGCCTGAGACAACCAACCAGGCAGATCACGTCCACGAAGAGCAAATACTGGAATTACTCGGAACAATAAAATAGTAAATGCACAAGCAAGACCGATGAAGGCAAACTCAGTCCAGGACACGAGCCTCACCTCCCTTTCGTGAAACGATAATTCCTGCCACTACCCCCATAAGAGCACCGATCAAAATTGCAGGACCGCTCAATCCTAGAGCTTTGCAAATAAACACACCCAATACCGCAATTACCGCTGCAGCCACATTTGCCTTTGTTCCCTTTTGAGAAAACAACAGACACAGAAAAATGCTTGTCATTGCAAAGGACGCAAGCGCACTCGGAACCGTTAAAAGCGACCCCAAAATATCACCAGCAACGTTTGCGAAAGCCCATGTGGTTTGACAACACAGATTCACTGCTGTTGCAAGACCTACACTCCAGGAGCCCTTTTCAAAGCGTCCCAAGTTTACGGCGAATGATTCGTCAGTTACCGTTGCACCAAACAAAAACGAAAGCTTTCGTTTTGCCGATCCGCAAAAACGTGAAAGCGATGCACCATAGAGCAACTGACGAGAATTAACTAACGTAACCGATGCAATAATAGCTAAAGCAGGCGATCCCACTAGCCACATGTTGGGAATCATGTATTGCCCAGCACCGGAGTAGAACAAAAACGAAAGCAAAAACACTTGCAAAGGACCAAGCCCCGCCTGCTGGCACAAAATGCCACAGGGGATGCCCAAAAATACATAGCCCAACATAACGGGCAGTGCCGCACTTACCACTTCACGCGCACGATTGCCCAACGAATTATCCTGTTTAGTTTGAGTCGAATTTGACTGCTGTACTTCCTCATTCATAGCGCATGAAAGCATAGCACGGTTTTGCGCTCCCTTTGCAAAAAAGTGCACGGGTGATTCTCTGTACACCTAATTCTGCATACGAGTGATTCTGTAATCAGCTCTTTGGTATGCAAAATTCCGTACTTTGCCGGTTTCCCACTGACGGTTTTACCCTAACGGTTTCATGCTGACAGTTTCACGCTGACGAATTCACACTGGCAGTTTTATGCTGATGATTTCACCTATTAGTGATTCCACGTATGAGGAACGAACATATCCATAAAGAAGCTTCGTGCATACCGATCGGTCATACCTGCAACATAGTCGGTTACCGCTCTTAAGGGATCTCCTCCAGAAATATCTTTCAGATCTTGGGGTACCTTGTCGTAGTGGCGAACAAAATAGTCGAACACATCTTCAATAAGATGTTTTGCCTTTGCAACCTCCACCATAACTGGCTCGGACGTGTAGACATGATCAAACAAGAACGAACGCAATTCCATCATGGCGTCCCAAACCGGCTCGCTCATGGCAATATCATCACGGCGAACAGACGTTTCTATCATATCGTGCACGAGCGTCTGAATACGAGTTGAATGGTTTTCTCCCAATACCTTATGCGTCGAAGACGGAAGGTCACTTTCCTGAAGAGCCCCTGCACGAATAGCGTCATCGATATCGTGATTTACATAAGCAATGCGATCCGCTGTTGCCACAATGCGCCCCTCAAGCGTTTCGGCTCGCTGAGAGCCTGTGTGACACACAATGCCATCTCGCACCTCTGCCGTAAGGTTAAGTCCCTTACCGTCGTTTTCTATCACGTCAACGACACGAAGGCTTTGAACATTATGACGATAAAGTGTTTTGCTTTCTGGAAGATCAGGATCAAGTCCGCGATGCTTTGCCAAGCATGCCGAAATAGCTTGCTCTCCTACATGGCCAAAAGGAGTATGACCCAGATCATGCCCAAGCGCAATCGCCTCGGTGAGGTCTTCGTTCAAGCCAAGAGCGCGTGCAATAGTGCGTGCAATTTGAGCAACCTCGAGCGTATGAGTCAAGCGCGTACGATAGTGATCACCCTCTGGCGCTAAAAATACTTGCGTCTTATGCGAAAGACGGCGAAATGCTTTTGTGTGCAATATCTTATCGCGATCACGTTGGTATTCGCTGCGATACAAATCACCCTCCGCCGAAAACCTTCTTCCTTCCGTTTCGTCAGAAAACGCAGCATCACTCGAAAGGCGGGTATGTTCCTGCTCTTCCTGGTCTTCCCTCGTAACAAGTTTCATATCGCCTACGCTCCTTTTATTACCCAAACGTTTTCACGTACGCTGTGATATCCCGCTTTCCCCATGCAGCAAATTTATGCTCGAGCGCTATTGAAAAAATGTTCTGTTGGAAAATGCCCGAGAATGAATAGTTAGTCCTCTACCAACAACAAACGATGGCAAGAAGGACAGGTTGCAAGAGGCGCTTCTGAGCGAATTTTGCTCATACGGCTCTGATCGAAAGAGCTTCGGCATGCCCCGCAAGAATCATTTACTA
>USIG01000027.1 GCA_900554685.1 uncultured Cryptobacterium sp. | reverse complement strand
ATGTGGGGCTTTTAAAACACATTGATTCTGAAAATTGAATAGTGTGTTGAATACAATGAACGAGAAGTATCCAGTTTTCACATGAACGTGTTACTCTTATTAGGTTACTCATTGTCCATCTGGTAGCAAAACCAAACGTTCACCCGTTTAAAAGAGAGGGATTCGGGATGGCGAAAAATAAAAAGTACGAGCCTACAAACCCCAATAAACGCAAGGACAAAAAACCTGTCATTAAATGCCCCCATTGCGGCAGTACCAAAATGGAATACGTTCCCGACAAGCGTCATATTCCTTCTAAATGGTACGTTCATGTAGGCGCTATCGCAGCTGTTGTTATTTTCTTCTTCTTTATGCCCGCTTTTTCGGTGGCGTTCGGCGTAGTTTATCTGTACTACACCTTTTTCCACAAGCACAAGGTTTTGGTTGGCACCTGCCAGGATTGCGGACAAGAAACCTTATTCAATCGCCCCGATGACGGCAGCCTAGAACCTGATTTCGACAAACCCTGGACGAGCTAAAACAAAGCCGTTCACTTCTGCCGCCCATAAAAACATCACTACCTTCTTAATGCCGGTCTCAAACCCAAACGGTTTTTGGCTTGCGCTCTTTTGGACTTAAGCCTATCAATAGCCGCTCATCCGCTCTCAGATACCGTTCAACCTTGCACAAGCTATTTAAGACCGTTGATCCAGTGCGCAGCCATTTCCTTATCGGTACTGGTCTACCTTTATCTAAAGGCACTCATAAAAGGCCCTCCTTTTATATACCGAAAGGGATGATCTCATGAAAATGCAAGGAAAATCGGTTGTAGTAACAGGTGCATCTTCCGGCATGGGTGATGCAATTGTTCGATTATTTGCAGCAGAAGGCGCTCAGATTGTTGCCGTTGCTCGCCGAAAGGAACGCCTTGAAGCATTAAAGGAATCACTTGCGGATGCTCCTGAAACAGTCGAGATTTACCCTGGAGATGTTTCTGATCAGGCTCTCTGCGAAGGCATGATCGACTTTGCCGTTGAGAAGTTTGGCAAGTTGGATGTTTTGATCAACAATGCAGGTGTCATGGATGATATGAGTCCTATTGGCGATGCTACCAATGAAAAATATGAACAGGTCATGGCCGTCAATATGTTTGGCCCCTTCTGCGCAATGCGCAAGGCGGTTAACGTATTTTTGAGCCAGGGCAACGGAGGCACCATTGTTAATGTTGCTTCTCTCGGCGGTATGCGTACCTGTGCAGGCGCTATCTACTGCGCTTCTAAGGCTGCCGTTATTTCCATGACGAAAAATACCGCTTACATGTATATGAAAGATGGCATTCGCGCAAACGCCATCGCTCCTGGCGGCATTGCCTCTGAGATTGCCGCCTCGATGGGCCAGCCAAATCCAAACGGCTATGGTCGTATTCAGCCGGTATTGGCCTGTGGCCCCGAGCCAGGAAGCACCGAAGAAATTGCTAAAGCGGCTCTCTTCTTGGCAAGCGATGATTCAGCCTATATCAGCGGTGATGTTTTGGTTGTTGATGGCGGCTGGAACGCAGGCTAATTCACAGGATGGTCCAAGACCCTTTTAAGTTTTATAGAGTCTATGAAGTCTAGTCCGAGTTGGAGAGATCCTTACCCAGGTTTGCGTAATCCTACCCAAAGAGGCACCCTACAAGGGTGCCTCTTACGTTACTTGCTCACGTTTCATTTCAAGGATCAATCTTAGCTACCAATTATTAGCCTTAATCGTCGTTGAGAAAATCAAAGGCATACTGTGCTGCAAGCATCGAGCCACTGATCCCTGTCTCAAGTATCCGAATCTTTCTAAAGCCCCTTCTCTTCACACCAATCTAAGAAAGTCTCAGGGCCAATAACATTCACACCCAAGAAGGGATAATCTTTCAGATTATTAGTAAGCAAAACCCCTTCAACGTAAACCGTTGCTTCTAAAAATGGACGATCCTTCACATCAGGATACACGAGCGCTGGAATATACTTTGGGACAATTTGCTCCCCAATATCCATAATGAGCCGAAACAGCGCTTCAGCTTCTTCAACCAACCCTCGCGAAACTATAGGAGGCCTCGATAAAACCTCTGCGTATTCGTCTGCTATCTGAGAACTGTAGCAAATCGTAAAAGGTGTCCTCGGATCAATAACTTTTGCGAGCGCTGCGCGATTAGGCCCATTTCCTTTAAGGAGAGAGGCCATAAGGACATTGGTATCCAACACAACAGGTATCATTTCGATACCGCCATGGTATCCTGGCGCGATTCGCGAACCTTATCAACGTAATCCACAATATCTTGCACGGTTGGCTCAGGGGCTCCGTAAGCTTCTCGCTTCTTATCAGCAGAAGTCATGATGGCATTGAATCTATCCAGTGGATTAGATTGTGATTCTATTTCCTTATCAAGAAAGTCCCTGATTGCTTGTGAAAGATTTGTTCCTCTCTCTTCATAAAGCTTAGTAAGAAGAGCTTTTTTTTCGGGTTCAATCCTTACACGAATAGTGTCTGTCATGGAATTTAAAGACATCACGCTCTCCCTTCAAAATAGCCACTCTTTAGTTGTTCTATAAAAGTATCCGCAACTAACAACTATTTGTGTCTACATTGTAACTACGATGTAGACACATTTCAACAGGAAAGCTAATCCTCGTTGAGAAAATCAAAGGCATACTGCGCTGCAAGCATCGATCCGCTTTTAAGCACCGACTCATCCACTTCGTAATAACAACTATGCTGTGGATGATCAGCTCCTTTTTCGGGATTGCGACCGCCTACAAACGCAAAAACTCCTGGCACGACCCTGAGGTACTCAGAGAAATCTTCTCCTGATAGCGTGCCTTCATATTTTGCCAAGGCATCTTCCCCAAGAACCTTAACCGCAGACTTTAGTGCGCGCTTCGTACAAACTTTGTCATTAATAAGAGCAGAATTGCCTGTTTGCCATTCAAAATGTGCCTTCGCGCTGTAGGAGCGCGCCGTATGATGCACCATGAATTCCATGCGCTCACGCAGGAATTCGCGTACCTTAGGGTCGAACGAACGCACCGTACCCGTAAGATATGATGTTCCCGCCATAACGTTACGTGCTACCCCACCGTGAAATTCGCCAATAGTAAGAACCACGGGATCAAAAGGTGAAACGTCGCGACTGACTACCACCTGAAGCGCTTCAATAATAGCTGCGCCAACCACGATGGCATCAACCCCTTTGTGCGGCATAGCGCCATGAGCACTCGATCCGCTGATATCAACACGGAACCAGTCGGTGTTTGCCATGCGAGGACCCGACTCGATCGAGACGGTACCCGCCTCAACTTCACTCCAAATATGCGCACCGTATATGCCCTCGACTCCATCAAGCGCACCTGCCGCAATCATTCGGCGCGACCCGATAGAAATTTCCTCTGCAGGCTGGAATATAATACGAACCTCGCCTCGCAGATAAGCACGCAGTTCACTCAGGATGCGGATCGCACCGAGCATCATTGCAATATGGCAATCGTGCCCGCAGGCATGCATTACTCCCTCATTTTGAGAAGCATACGGCACACCTGTTTGTTCAAGTACGGGTAGCGCATCGATATCGCACCGAAGAGCAACACGATGATGTGGCTGTCCCTTTTCATCGTAGGCATCAGGCGCCTGGCCCTTAATCGTGACAATAAGACCAGAACGAGGATTGATTGTTGATGTTTTCTGGGCGGATTCGTGCGCTTCTGAAGAAGAATCATTACAGGTATTTGCAAGATTCTGATCATTTTTCTGAGAGGATCGCGCGAATGTTTTCCCAATCTCTTTTAGAGCAGGAAGGTTTTCAGGCGCAACGTAGTGCGCAGGTGCTGGACCCGACACAAAATCGCTCAGAAACGCATATTCCACACCAAGAGCATCAAGCTCTTTTGCAATAGCTGCCGTCGTGGCTACTTCTTCTCCACTTAATTCGGGATATTTATGAAAATAGCGACGCTTTTCAATAAGATATGGCTCAATTTGTGCAGCTAATTCCTGTACGCGCTGCGTGAAGGAAATACTCATAGCAATCACCTTGTGAGGGCTCATTAAACAAAAGACACCTCAAGAGTACCATTTTTTAGTGACTTACACCTCGTACAGTACCGCACCGAGCGTAAATCCGCCACCAAACGCAACGAGCACAACTTTGTCACCCTTTTTGAGGGCGCCCTGCTCGTAAGCATCACTGAGCGCCATCGGAACACTTGCCCCCGACGAATTTCCCCGATGAGCAATAGAGACCTGGAACATCTCTTTTTCGATATCCATACGGCGCGCGCCAAAGTCAATAATGCGCTCGTTTGCCTGATGAGGAACAATCAGCTTTACCTCTTCAAGACTTACGCCTGCGCGCTCGCATACCTGTGATACCGCCTGCTTCATGGCGCGACCAGAAAACTTAAACACCTGCTGACCATTCATGCGCAGCACATTGCGTGGAGCACCCGCTTCGAGGGACTCGGTAATGCCCAACTCTTCATCAATTGAAGCATGGCTTTTTTCTGTCTGATGCGCCGCCTCAAGGTTAACGCCTTCCTCATCAAAAGGAGGAACCACATCAAGAGGCATAGGGCAGGTAAGAGAGTTGTGCACATCATCCTCATTGGCGATATAGGTGCTCAAAATACCAGGTCGACTTGGATCGTGTTCGATTACTACCGCACCAGCGCCATCGCCCAAAAGCACACAGGTATTTCGATCGGCCCAATTGGTTATACGGCTAGGACGATCAACGCTAATAACAAGAGCGCGAACCATATCGCTACGTGTTTTGGTTGTAGCACTTGCCGCAACCATCGCTTCTGCAACCGTTAATGCATACACAAAGCCCGAACATGCCGCATTCAAATCAAAACAGGCTGCATTAATGAGCCCTAATCGGCGACGAATAATTGCCGCATTTGAAGGAACAAGCACGTCGGCCGTAACCGTTGAAAGAATTACCAGGTCTATTTCTTCGGGATTTATGCGGCGCTCGGAATAACCGCCATCAGTCCAGCCGAGTGCTTGGCGTGAGGCAGCCTCAGCCAAGTCGGTCGTTGTTTCCGTGATGGCAACCTTACGGCTTTTAATGCCAGTACGTTTTGAAATCCACTCATCACTGGTTTCAACCAGCTTTGCCATATCGTCATTTGTTACATCCAAAGCAGGAAGTGCTTTCCCGCATCCAATAATCGCACAACCCACGTGCTACCTCGTTCTGTCTCTATTCGTGCATGTGTTTGTATCTCAGTTATCCTAATGGTATTTATTCTATAATCTAATTATATTATTTATCTCTCTAATGAAAATTTAACAGTCAATCAATCAAAGCATTTACCTGCGATAAAATACAAGAGATCATAAAACATGCATTGGAATTCTCCAACAAAGTGTTTATGCTGATTGAAATCACCAAACCAACGATTGACGCAAGCGGCTAAGATTATCTCTAGAGCGGACTGTATTTTTTACATTTGCTCAGGTGCACACCACAAACACAAGCCTAACAATAGTTCTGGGAAACTTTTCATGATTGAAATTTACGATTTAAGAAAATACGAACGTGACTATAGCCGCTACTATAGCGGTCGGGCCGGCGCAAAGTTCCCAATCATTATCGACGGCGAACGCTGGATGATCAAATTTCCGGAAAGCACTTCAGGATTTTCTGCTAAAAGCACCAAAAATATTCCTTCCTATACCTCTAGCCCTTTAAGTGAATACTTGGGATCGCATATTTACGAATCCCTTAACATCCCTGTTCATAAAACAATTCTAGGTTTTCGAGAAAATAAAATAGTTGTTGGGTGTAAAGACTTCGACCCTATGAAGACTTTAGTACCCTACCACGATATTAGAAACTCCATCACCGAAAATGAAGCAACCCTTAGTAGTTCAAGTTCTAGCTCGGGTGAACCTCTCTCTGATGCTTTAAAGGTAATAAATACAGCGCCAGTTTTAAAAAACAATCCCGTAATCAAAGAACGTTTTTGGGATATGTTTGTTGTAGATGCCTTTATCAGAAACAATGACAGAAATAATGGCAATTGGGGCTTTTTTATTAATGGCGACGGAACAGCAACGCCAGCTCCAGTTTTTGATAACGGAAACTCCTTCTTTAACAAACGAACTTCTCTTGTCGCTGAAAGTCATCTCAAAAATAGTTCGTCGATGGTTCAAGATGCATATGGTACGGGAGTTTCATTCTTCCTTGATAACAACGGATCGCACATTCATCCATTTGATTTCATTGAATCGGGAGTTAGCTCAGACTGCACGAAGGCACTCAAGCGTTTTATCTCTTATTGCAATTTGGAAAATATAATGGCCATATTCGACGAAATACCCGAATCCGCTTTTGGTAAAGAAGTTCTCAGCCCTTCAACAAAGCAGCACTACAAAACCATGCTGCAATTATCCTACAAAGACCGCTTACTCCCTGCTTATAAAAAACTTTGCAGCTAAGCTGCCTTCCAGTGCAAGCCTTAGAAAGTGCCGACAAACGCCTAGCCGTCTCTAGCGAACAGCAAAAACTCCCTAAACTCTCGAAGGCATTTTGGAGAGTTTAGAGAGTTAGCCAAAATCCAAATATCATTAGCTCATCTTAAAAATTGCTTCGGAGCAGCACGCAATTTAATCCATTTAAATATATAGACAACGGCATATTTGTCCATATATGTCCATATATTTAAAATAAGTAATATGCTGTTTCTGCAGGTAAATATCCTAATCTTGATTTTAATAGCACTCTATCTTTAAGTTATATGGCCATATAGTCCATATAACATGCTCATAGAAATACCAGTTATTCTTCCTTCGCCCAAAGATACGAGCAACGCACTGCTTTATTCCAACCTTTGATCTTCTTTTGACGCTCTTCTTCGCTGATAGAAGGTTCGAAAATTTGATCAACAGCCCAATTCTGCTTAATTTCTTCAAGGCTGTTCCAATACCCTACCGCCAAGCCGGCAAGATAAGCAGCGCCCATAGCGGTAGTCTCAATGCATTTGGGTCTTTTTACCGGAGAACCTGTAATATCGGCTTGAGCCTGCATCAAAAAGTTATTAGCACTGGCACCACCGTCGACGCGAAGCGATGTCAGTTCAATGCCTGAATCCACCTCCATAGCACCAAGCACCTCGTTAACCTGGTAAACAATCGACTCCAACGTTGCACGAATAATGTGGTAGCGATTAACTCCTCGAGTGATGCCCACGATTGTTCCCCTCGCATAAGGATCCCAATGAGGAGCGCCAAGCCCCGTAAATGCCGGAACCACATAGCAACCGTTAGTGTCGTTTACCTTTTTGGCCATGTATTCAGAATCCGCAACAGAATCAATGAGGTGCATTTCATCACGCAGCCACTGGATGGCAGCTCCTGCCACGAAAATTGACCCTTCGAGTGCATATTCCACTTTGCCGTCGAGTCCCCAAGCGATAGTAGTCACTAGCCCATTTTTTGAAAACACGGGCTTATTTCCTGTGTTCATGAGCAGAAAACAGCCAGTTCCATAGGTATTTTCCGCCGCACCCGGATGAAAACACGCCTGACCGAACAAGGCAGATTGCTGATCTCCCGCTGCTCCGGCAATAGGAATAGAAGCACCGAAGAACGACGTTTCCGTTTCGCCATATCTACAGCTCGAAGGCATAGGCTTAGGCAACATAGCACGTGGAATGTCGAGAATATCTAAAATTTCCTGATCCCACTCCAAGGTATTAATGTTGAAAAGCATTGTTCTTGATGCATTGGAATAGTCCGTCACGTGCACTTTTCCGCAGGTTAGCTTCCAAATAAGCCAGGTTTCTACTGTTCCAAAAAGCAGCTCTCCCGCCTCGGCCTTTTCTCGGGCTCCTTCTACATGATCTAAAATCCAACGAATCTTAGTAGCGGAGAAATACGCATCGATAATCAAGCCTGTTTTGCGCCTAATCATATCCGTGTAGCCTTGCTCTTTGAGCTGATCACAGAATTCCGCCGTCCTACGGCATTGCCAAACAATGGCGTTATAAACTGGCTCCCCCGTTGTTTTATCCCACACAATCGCGGTTTCTCTTTGATTTGTTATGCCGATGGCAGCAATATCTTCAGCAGTTGCCCCCACTTTATACATGGCTTCTACTGCAACACCAAGCTGAGTAGACCATATTTCATCGGCGTCGTGTTCCACCCAGCCAGGTTTGGGGAAATACTGAGTAAACTCTTTTTGCGCGATACTAACGATTTTTCCGCTTTTGTCGAACAGAATACAACGATTACTAGTAGTTCCCGCATCGAGCGCCATAACATACTTTTTCATAGGTGAATCTCCGCATTACCCCACATTAGTTATTAAGATACGTTTTACTAAGACATCTGTTGCTATATCGTACTTTACTAAGTTACGTTTTAGTAAAGTACGATATACTAAAGTTAACTCTACCGACACAACGAAAAATTGAGCCATCGAGCACCTCAATATATTAGACAACTTTATGCAGCTTTATGACCTCATATAGGTTTCATGAACGCAATATAGGGAGAACAACATAAGGAGCGAATAGATGTTTATTGGCCGCGAAAAAGAACTTACCATCTTGGAAGATGCATACAATACCGGCGCCTTTCAACTATTGGTTGTTTATGGTCGCCGCAGGGTAGGAAAAACTTCGCTTCTTCAGCATTTTACTTCTAGTAAGCAACATGTTCACTTTTTTACTGCTTTAGAAGCAAACGAATCAGAAAACCTTAGAGCTTTCAGCGAAGCCATTCTTGCCCCACGCACGCAGAATGCCGGATCCATAAAGAAGTTCTCAATTGGGCCCTCTAGAGAAACTTCAATTGGAATACCCGTATCTTCCCCTTTCGCAATAGAATCTCCTACACCACAATTCTCATCATTTCAAGACGCACTTACCTATCTATTCAATCAAGCAGAAACTGAAAGAACTGTTCTTGTCATTGACGAATACCCCTATTTGGCTCAAAGCAATTTAGAGATATCTTCGCTGCTCCAAAACTTAATAGATTCGCGAAAAGCAACCAGTAAATTATTCCTTGTTCTCTGCGGATCTTCTATGAGCTTTATGGAGCATCAGGTTTTAGGAGAAAAAAGCCCTTTGTACGGAAGACGAACAGGGCAAATAAAAGTAGAGCCATTTGATATTTTTGACGCAAAACGCCTTTTGGGAAGCACCAACTCCATACAAGCAGTTGAATTCTATTCATTGGTAGGCGGAGTTCCTTTATATCTAGAACAACTAGACAGCAACAAAACTGTTGAATGGAACATTGCAAATAGAGTATTTCGGCAGGGCAGCTTCCTTTCAGTTGAACCAGAAAATTACCTTATGCAGGAAATGCGCTCGCCTGCCACTTACAACTCGATAATAACTGCCATCGCTAGCGGAAACGAAAAACCAAGCGATATCGCTAGTACAACACACATGTCAACAGCAGCACTAAGCCCATATCTAAACAACTTATCCGAGTTGGGTATTATCACGCGAACAACACCAGAGATCCGAGCAAACCGAAAACAGGTACTTTACAGGATAACTGATAATCTTTTTCGTTTCTGGTACCGATTTGTCCCCCGCTATACAACAGCCCTTAATGCTGGCATGCACGAGCAGGTGGCACACTTTGTTGTAGAAAGGGATTTGTCCACCTTCGCTGGCCCCGCTTTTGAAGAAATATGCAGGCAATGGATAAAAAGACAATTCGCTACAGGACAAATTTCTTTTATTCCAGCCGGTATCGGTTCGTGGTGGGGAAATGATCCCACCCGAAAAGAACAAGCTGAAGTCGATGTAGTTGTTACCGGGATAAATAAAGAGCTCATTTTAGGCGAATGCAAGTGGCAAAATTCGCCAGTAGACACTGATGTCTTGCAACTGCTAGAACACCGCTCTTCTTTCTTGGCGGACAGGGAAACCAAAACACTCTATTTATATCTGTTCTCGAAATCAGGCTTCACCGATGGATGTCAAAGCAGAGCAGAACAATTAGGGAATGTTCGCCTCATTACCCTTGAAGAAATGTTTGAAGATAACAAAATAGACAAGCCCGAGAAAGAGGATGGACTAAACCTCTAAGACCGGAAAGGACCAGAAACTTAATTTGATTGCAGAAACGGCCGCTATTTCCGCCGAGGAAATAGCGAAAACGCATTCGTAATTCAAAAAAGGTCACAAGCAATGCAGTTTTGACTCTTGTCTCAAATAAGAGACTTGCCGAAGCAGTCGCCAAGCAAAACCCGAATCTTCTGTGGTGTTGATGGCCACAATAAGGTCTTGACTCGCGCTCCTCTTTCGTATCCCTTACCATAGACACAGTAAATCGGATTCAACCCTATTAAGGATAAACATGCCTACCATTGCTGCCGTTGTTGTTACTTACAATAGAAAAGACCTGCTTCTCGAATGCTTGGACTGTCTACAAAATCAGGACTTCGCTGATGCTCCGCAAGCATCAAAAACAAAGCTAGATGTTCTTGTAGTCGATAACGCCAGTACCGATGAAACGGCGGCAATACTGAAACCTCTAGCAGACAAAGAGCAGATTCTTTATTTCAATACCGGAGCTAATCTTGGTGGTGCAGGTGGCTTTAACTACGGTATGAGAAAAGCCGTAGAACTGGGCTATGACTACGTATGGGTGATGGATGATGACTGCATGCCTCACAAAGACACCTTACAAGAATTTCTAAAAGCAGATGCGCAGCTAAACGGTCAGTATGGTTATTTGAGTAGCGTTTGCCGTTGGACCGATGGCAGCATTTGCACTATGAATACCCAGCGTCATCCGCTTACTAAAAACATTACCGATTTTTCTCCAGAACTGCAGCCTTGCACTTTGGCATCATTTGTCTCGCTTTTTATTCCTGCACGCATTATTAAAGAGCTTGGACTCCCCATCAAAGACTTCTTCATCTGGTCTGATGACTGGGAGTTCACTCGTCGCATTTCCCGAAAATACCCCTGCTACCTTGCGGGAAAAAGTGTTGTTACTCACAAATCGAAGAGTAACGGTGTTGGCAATATCGCACTCGATTCAGAAGAAAAGATTAGTCGTTACAAGTTAGCGTATCGCAATGACGTAGTATTCTATCGCCGCGAAGGCATCAAAGGATACGGATATATCTTTATACGTGGTCTATATCATGCTTTTTTGGTCCTAACCAAAGCAAAAAGCAAGAAAGGCAAACGCCTGAAGACAATTATTCAAGGCAACCTAGAAGGACTAAGGTTTCATCCAGAAATTGAATATATTTAATACCGACTAATGATCCAGCAAAACAGATTGGCTGTTCGTTTTACTACAATTATTTAGTAGTAAATAGACCGTCTTTCTATACTTGTTCAAAACAAGAATAGTCTAGATCGGAATACCTCAAGATCTTCTGCAGAAGAAATTAGCCGGTTAAGCAAACAGCCAAAATTTGTTTCGATACATCGGTAAAAATCTCTGCTGTCTATTCCGCTGGCTTCAAATCCGTACCAAGATACTCATTCCAGAAGTCCCAAGAGGTCAACCAGGGCTTGGCGGCTTTATATGCTGCTCGAACTTCGGCGCCACGATCAGCATGTTCTTTCTTCAAACGAGCAAAACGATCCATAAGCTCCTTATAGCGATCACGATCCATATGACGCACTGCAGCATTTTTTCCATCAAGATCAAAGGCAACAAGCGTTTTAGTTCCTACCGTACGAGGAGACAAAACAGATAAACCGCTATAGAAAACTGCTTCTGGCTTATCGCGCAATAAAGCATCAGGCAATAAATGGCGGTCGTAGGGCAATGTGCGCCACAGACGCAAGAATTCACCGATATGAGATTCGCCACCAAAAGCACGCTTGCTATGTTTCATAGAAGAGATCATTTCCTGATCAAGAGTTTCAACTGGTACTAATTTTTCATTTTTCGCACCATTCTTCTTCATTAACTCTTCGCCACTAACGCTTGCTAAATAATCGGGACCTTTAAGGTAATCCTCCATACCATCCAAAAACAGTTCTACTGTGTTGTATTCCATAGTGCGCAGGTGAAGATGAATGTTGCGCTCCCAGCGAGCTACAAACATTTTCTCTGAGGCGCAATCGTCAACCGCAATCATTATCATGAAGTTGCGAATATACTGATAGCAATCCACGGAAGGACGGAATCTGCCCTCGAATCCCTCATGCCAAACACAAATACCATTCATGGTCATATAAGTAGGATTTGTCCTCATGCCATATTCAACATCATCACAACGCACAAACACTGGCAAAGGTAGTCCCTTTTCGCGAACTACTTTTAGAGGGATACAGCTATACCACCAAGCGCCATAAGCATTCGGTACCTCAACATTAATTGATTCGTTCTCAACTACATCCTTGACCTGATCGATATAGAGCTTGTCTTCTTTTACACGACGATAAGCGCCAGACTTAATTACAAACGACACATCCTCAAACTGAAGGTTTGGCTGTTCTATTGCAAGCATTGCTCCATTGATAAAGGCATCGCGATAATCCCCTTTAGCCAAAGCTAGCAAATTATAAGTACGCTTTAGGCTTTCAGCGGAAATTTTGACATCGTCATCCATAAGCAGAATATGCGTATAGCCCTCAGAACTCGCAAGAGCTTCCATCATTCCTCGCGCAAATCCACCAGCGCCACCAACATTCTTGTTAGGAAGAACAGTTACCCCATCATCAGACAAAGCTTCCGCATCTAGGGTACAGCCATTATCCACTACAAACATGTGAAACGCTTCTGCTATAGAATCAGAAGAGCCAAGCACTTCGCGTTTTACCAAATCGATATTAGGAACAATATATTCTTCTTTTTTGAACGTTGTCGTAGAAAGAGCCAGTTTAACGGGGTTAATATCGCTTTCTTCCACTTCCGTGAAATAGAATGCATCATGAAGGTAGGCAGTACCACGCACCTGTAGTACAAAGCCAACAATATCCTTATTGATCGCCGGTACTTCAATCTCGTAAACGATCTTTCCATTCCCTTGTTCAGTACCCCCGATTAGGCGTTGGCCTTCTGCCAAAACAACAGGCTGCGCATCTTTGTGAGACATCCCATTAAACTGTATTGTTACAACGTCACCCGAAAGCTCCAAATGAAGCATTACTTTCTGAATATTTGCGTACCTTTGCCATTTTGCAACTGAGCAACAATTGAAATAAGTAAGGAAATCTATCTTTCCACTCAACGCAAGTGCATTTTTATCTTCATCGAAGCAGGCAGAACCACCCGCAAGTAAATCTTCCCGATAATACACCTCAGGATAATCCGTCATATGATCTTCGATTTTCAAAATAAGATTTGACAGTTTATGCTTAATCATCAATGCACCGTTTCCCAAGAGTCGCTGATTCCAGATCTCGAGAAACGAGACCGGAATGAAACCCCCTGTTTTCCGTGTTGTGGATCCTTCTATGCAGTACGCAAAATGTATACCTGGCTATCTTACCTATTAAAGAAAGTTTTGTGGCTCCTTCTAATTTATTTCTTTGAAACCATCATGATCAATCCCAGAAAAGACTAAAAGTCTTTTTGTAAACCGCAGATTATCCCTTTTGATATCCCCTAATCGTCATGCTTTATATGGAAAGTATGAGATCCTAAGCTAATTTATCTTTTGAAAACATGTAGCCCATATGCTTACTTAACAACTTGATTATTTATCTTTTCGCGTGCGATAAAATAGTATAGTTTACGTACCATTAACCACTGCATAACATGTTGTTTGCAGCGTATTTATAATTGGAGGTTTCCGCGTGGCAACCAACCAAAAATCAGAGCTAAAACGCAACTGGTTTATTTTGTCATCATTAGTCTCAAAAGACTTTAAATTAAAATATCGCCGAAGTGTACTGGGTGTTCTTTGGTCTGTCTTAAATCCGCTATTGATGATGATTGTTTTATCTGCGGTATTTAGCACGTTCTTCCGCTTCGATATTGAAAACTTCCCTCTTTATCTTATTTTAGGAAGTACGCTGTTCACCCTGATGTCGGACTCAACCACAACGGCGATGAATTCCATAATTGATTCGTCTGCTCTTATTAAGAAAATACGCATTGAAAAGATTCTTTTTCCCTTAGAAAAAGTACTCTTCCAACTAGTGAATTATGTTTTGTCTCTTATTGCTGTTGCAGCGGTAATGATCTTTTTCCAAGTTATGCCCACCGCTAACTTGCTTTTCCTTCCGCTACTGCTTTTCTATCTTTTAATGTTTAGCGCCGGCCTAGGCTTTCTTTTATCGGCGCTGGTGGTCTTCTTCCGTGATATCGGGCACCTATGGGGTGTAGTAATTACCGCTTGGACCTATGCCACCCCACTTTTTTATCCTGTAAGCATCCTTCCCGACTGGATGATGACCATAATGAATTTCAACCCGATGTATCATTACGTTACCTACATGCGCGATATCGCATTATGGAACGTAACTCCTAGTTTGGAACTTAATCTTTTATGCTTTGGAATGGGCTTGATTATGCTCGTAATTGGTTATGTTGTTTTCCGCAAACTTGAAAAGAAATTTATCCTCTACGTGTAGGTGAACAGATATGCCTGAAATAGTTAATACTTCATTTTTAGGAGAAGCATCACTATCCGAAGAAGACTTTGTTACATCCGCTGAAACCATGATTAAGGTTGACGATGTATCTATGGTATTCAACATGGCGAGCGAAACCATGAACAATCTTAAGGAATATGCTATCGCCCTAGCTCGACATGAACTTCGATTCAAAGAGTTTCGTGCACTTGATCACATTTCTTTGGAAGTAAAAAAAGGTGATGTTTTCGGTATCTTAGGTACCAACGGATCAGGAAAGTCAACCCTACTAAAGATCATTGCTGGTGTATTGGAACCAAGTGAAGGAACATGCACCGTCAACGGAAGCATTGCTCCCTTAATTGAGCTTGGGGCTGGTTTCGACATGGAGTTAACTGCGCGAGAAAACATCTATCTTAATGGGGCGCTTTTAGGCTATCCAAAAAAATTCATTGAAGAACATTTCGATGAAATCGTCGACTTTGCCGAAATTGAAAATTTTCTAGACATGCCTTTAAAGAATTATTCATCGGGTATGGTTGCCCGTATAGCCTTCGCAATTGCAACGGTAATTGTTCCTGAGATTCTCATTGTGGACGAAGTTCTGTCTGTTGGCGACTTTATGTTTCAGCAAAAATGCGAACGACGAATAAATACCCTGATTAAAGAATACGGTGTAACTGTACTTATTGTGTCTCATAGTAATGAGCAAATCGAACGTTTATGCAATAAAGCCATCTGGATCGAAAAAGGTCATGAGCGTATTTCCGGTAACGCACACGACGTTTGCCAAGTTTACCGCATGCTTGGTGGTCATTTTGGGTCAGCCGAAGCTGAGCAACGGATTTTCGATTTGCTCCAGCAGCCAACACCAGACCGTAATGAGCTGATAGAAACTTTTTCGGGTGAAAACCGATATTCAACGCCCGTTAAAATACTTGAATCCCTTGCCAGAAACGAACTCGATCATATTATTATTGCACCGGGGCTTAATCATGCTGTTTGCATGCTGGCAAATGCTCTATCCAGCTTAGATGATGCACCGATCTTACTAACCCGTACAGAATCATTGCCCGAATTAGTCGAGCATAAGCTTCGCGAAACTCAACCAGATAAAATTACTGTTTTGGGCGGGGAAAATTTTGTTTCATCTCAAGTCATTACCGATATTAAGCGCGTTTGCCCTGCATCAGACGTTTATGTAATTAATGAACCAACCGAAGAACGTCTTTCCTATGCTATTTATAACTTAGGAAAAGAAATAGGCTGGGGCTCTAAAGCAATTCTTACCTACAAAGAAGGACTTGGTGACATTCTTTGTTTCCTCCCCTACTCTTACCGTAATAAAATCCCTCTACTATTTAGCGTTCAAGCACATACTATCGCAGATGACATTCAATCGCTTCTTTGCAAAAGCAATTTTAATGAAATACTGCTGCTTGGAGGGCAAGACGTTTTTGATGATAAAAGCATCGAAACACTCAGGCAGCGAAACGAAAAGTTCACCCGTTTTTGCGGAGAAGACCCTTTTGATGCAAACGAATTAATTAATTCCTGGATAGAACAAAACGATAATGTTACCAATACTGAATTCGAGGCTTTTTTTGTTCCTATATGGAATCCCGCCGACATTCTTGCCGCTGGACCACTCGCAAAAAAGCGAAACAGCATTGTATTGGTAGAAGACACCCAAAACCTTGATAGTGTTACTCGAAATTTGGATGTGGTTATTTCTAAAAGAAAGACCTTATCGAAACTTGTTTTCTTTGGTGACCATACTCAATTCAGTGAACTCGACAAAGATCTCATGCTTAAAGCCTTTAAAGGTTCGAATTAGTAATTCGAACACACCGCAAATTATTAGTTTTACAAATTTTGCAAACAGAGCCTCGACTTAAGTTGAGACTCTGTTTATTACCTACTGATTATTTATAACCACTTAGCCAACAGATTCTATTTCATAAAGTCTCATATCGCCTTCCGCTAAAATGACTTTAAACCCAGGAGTTTCATCAGTAATCGCATCAATTCCAACCCACTCAGTAGAATTGTAGTGGCCAAACCAGTAACGATCACCTTCTTTATCTTCCCCCTGATCAGGGGGAAGAT
>USIG01000026.1 GCA_900554685.1 uncultured Cryptobacterium sp. | reverse complement strand
GTCCTGGTTCAAGCGAATGGGAGCCTATCAGTTGGCAGGATGCCATTACTGAAATTGCTCGTAAAGTTAAGGACACACGAGATGCAACATTTGTTGAGAAAAATGATGCTGGTCTCACGGTGAACTACACTCCTGCTATCGCAAGCTTGGGTGGCTCACAACAAAATTCTGAAGAAGAATATCTGATTTTAAAGGCTATGCGCTCGCTTGGTGTCGTTGCAATCGATAACCAAGCCCGAGTTTGACACGGTCCTACTGTCGCCGGTCTGGCGGCTTCATTTGGTCGCGGCTCTATGACGAGCCATTGGTGCGACTTCCAAAATTCTGATGTCATTATGAACATCGGTTCGAATAGTGCTGAAAACCATCCCGTTAGCTCACGTTGGATTCATAAGGCACATGACAAGGGTGCAACATGGATTGTTGTTGATCCTCGCTATACGCGTACTGCTGAACAGGCGGATATTTATTGTCCTATTCGCAGTGGTACGGATATCGCATTCTTTGGTGGCTTATTCCATTACATTATTGAAAACGATCTTTGGCAGCATGATTATGTGCTGAACTACACCAATGCAAGCTATCTGCTTGATCCTGCCTACGAGTTCGATCCCGAAACGGGCTTCTTCAGTGGTTGGGATGAAAAAACTCATAAGTACTCCAATACGACCTGGCATTATCAGGTGGAAAGCGAATCTACTTGGGATACTTCAGCTAATGGTGATTATGCTTGGGCGGTTGCCCCTGGTGTTCCTGAGTTCACTCCACCAGTTGTTGAACATCCGAAACGAGATATGACGTTGCAGGATCCGATGTGTGTATTCCAGCAATTTAAGAAGCACTATTCTCGTTACGACTTAGATACTGTGTGCAGTATCTGCGGTATGGATAAGGAAACGCTTGAACTGGTTTATTCCACCTATGCTTCTACAGGCAAGCCAGGAAAAGCAGGTTCTATTCTTTATGCTTTAGGACAAACGCAGCATACGTATGGCGCGCAGAACACTCGTGCTATGTCGGTATTGCAGCTGTTGTTAGGTAACATTGGCATTCCTGGCGGTGGCGTTAATGCTTTGCGTGGTGAGCCTAATGTTCAAGGTGCAACCGATATGGGTATGCTGGTAAACGAACATCCCGCTTATTTGAAGTGGCCAAACGATACGGCTCGCTCATCGCTGCGCAAGTGGCTAGAAGGCGAGACATATTCCGATGGTTATTACACCAATAAGCCTAAGTTCCTTATCTCAAGCTTAAAGGAATGGTTTGGCGATGCGGCAACCGTAGAAAACGACTACGGCTATGATTGGTGGCCTAAGGTTCCTTCGAGCCCTGATTTTACCATCATGTCTACCTTTGAACTGATGGATCAAGGCGTTATCAAGGGTTACTTCAACTGGGGAATGAATCCTTGCCACAGTGCTCCTAACGCAAGTTTTGCCCGTCAGAGCATGGCTAAACTCGATTGGCTTGTAGTGGCAGATCAGGTACTTACTGAATCGGCAACGTTCTGGAAGGCTCCTGATACAAATCCAGCCGACATCAATACCTCGGTCTATTTCTTGCCTTGTGCTTTGATCTATGAAAAGCCAGGCACTATTGCTAACTCTGGTCGTTGGTTGCAGTGGCGCTATAAGGCAGTAGAGCCATGGGAAGAGGCAAAGCCAGATTATGAGATGATCGATCTGATTTGGCAGGAGATTTGTCGTTTGTATCGCGAAGAAGGCGGCGCAAATCCTGATCCTATCCTGAACACCAAATGGGATTACTACGTAGATGGCAAAATCGATCCTCGTCCTGTTGCTTGGGCTTTGAACGGCTACACCATTGAAGGTACCAATTGCAATACCACCTCTGATAACCCGCAAACCTCTTTGCTTTCAGGGTATGCCGATTTGAAGGCGGATGGTACGACGGCATGTGCGATGTGGATTTATGGCGGCTTCTACAACAACAACGATGCGCCTCTTGATCCTGCACAGCAGCCTATTGGTCAGCGCGATAATTCTGATAAAACCGGTTTAGGCCTTAACTCCACCTGGGCGTATGCTTGGCCTAATAATCGCCGTATTTTATACAATCGTGCTTCGGCCGATATAAACGGTAAGCCATGGAATCCCGATAAGGTTCTTTGCGAATGGACAGGAGATAATTGGATCTTAAACGACGCGGCAGACTTTGTGGCAAAGAAGGGCGACGATCCGGTTCCTCCTAACGACAAAGCATTCTTCATGCTTTGGGAACAAAATGGACGACTTGAAAGCTATGGCATGGAAGATGGTCCTCTTCCAGAACATTTCGAACCTTTCGAGACTCCTGTAGAGGACAATTTGCTTAACGGCTCTCTCAATAATCCCTGCATGAAATTTGCCGAAAATGAGTCCACCAAGCATGGCTCGGTAAACGATTATCCTATCGTTGCTACCACCTATTCGGTAACCGAGCAATGGCAAACAGGTGGTCAGACCCGTGCTTGTCCTGCTTTGGTAGAGGCTATGCCTTCGCAGTTTATTGAAATTAGCGAAGAGCTTGCTCAGGAAAAAGGCATTGCAAGTGGAGATACCGTTCGTGTGTGGAACAACCGAGGATCGGTAGAGGTCAGTGCGGTAGTTACTAAACGTATTAAGCCTCTTACTGTTCATGGAAATACCCAGCACTTAGTAGGTCTTACTCACCATTTTGGTTGGTCTGACTTGTTTGGTACAGGTGATATCGTCAATGACTTGACTCCAAATGTCGGCGATCCTAATTCGCAGACACCTGAGTACAAGGCATTCCTTGTTAATATCGAGAAAGCATAAGGAGGAGATAGCATATGTCTGAAAAAGCAATTTATTTTGATTCCTCCAAATGCACTGCATGTAAGGGGTGCCAGGTTGCTTGCAAGTGTTGGAACAATTTGCCTTCTCCTACAGGAACCAATGAGAACACCTTTACGGGTTCTTATCAAAACCCAGCTGATTTGAATGGTGACACGCGTTTGATCATGACGTTTGCCGAACACGATGGGGGACCTAAAGGAGTAAAGTGGGCCTTCGGACGTCGTTCTTGTCAGCATTGCACCAACGCTGGTTGTGTTTCTGTTTGTCCTTCTGGTGCTTTATTCCAGGATGAAGAAACCGGTTTTGTTTCGGTGGACGAGTCAAAATGCATTGGATGTCGTCGCTGTGTAACGGCCTGTCCTTATAATGTTCCGCGTTATCACGGTGAAAAGGGCACTATTAACAAGTGCACGGCTTGTCTTGATCGTATCGAAAATGGTTTGAAGCCTGCCTGTGTAACTACCTGTCAGCCAGGGGCACTGCAGTTCGGTGACCGTGAGGAAATGATTGAGCGCGCCAATGAGCGGGTTGCATGGCTTCACGAACATGGATATGAGGACGCTGTTGTATATGGCGATTCGCAGATGGATGGTCTTCACGTTATTCAGGTGTTGAAATATGGTGTTGAAGCGCATGGTCAGGTAGCAGATCCTGCTATTAATCCCGTTGCTCAGCTCAGTGAGATTATCAAGCCTGTTACTGGTGTGGTTACTGGTGTTACGGTGGCTGGCCTTGCGGCTATGTTCGCTCTCGGTATTGGTTATAAACGCGACAAACTGGTATACAACGAGGAAACCGAAGACACTATCAACCTTGAAACAGGCGAAGTGGTAAAGCATGGCGACCCTGCTGATGATATGAGTGTCAAAGAGCATATTTTTGAAAATCTTGGGAAGGGAGGTCGCAATGAGTAAAAAAGTGGTTCAAGTCTCTTCGGAAGCTGCCGAAAAGGATGCTCAGTTTGTTTCTGAACGTAAAAACAAAGGTACTGAGCGCTATATTAAGCGACATTCTCTTCAAGCTCGCTTAACCCATGGCATTACGGTTATTTGCTGTATCTGGTTATGTATTAGCGGTTTGTTCGTTTTTGTTCCTCCGCTTACGCAAATGGCTGGATCGGATATCGTGTTCGTATTCCGCATGTCCCATCGTGTTTTGGGCGTGGTGTTTGTAGCAGTTCCTCTTATTAGTGCTCTTAAATCTCCTAAAGGAGCAAAGCATATTTTTCAGGAGCTGTTTGCAAAGTGGAATTCCGATGACAAGAAATGGATGATTCTGTTTTTGCCTTATCTGTTCTTGGCTAAATGGATTCATATGCCTGATCAGGATGAAACCAAGAGTGGTCAGCGTTTCGCAGATGGCATGTTGTGGTTCTCGGGCGCTGTGATGGGTATTACGGGCGTAATTATGCTGCTTGGTACCACCATCTTTACCCTCCCTGGGTCAGCTTATGCGGTTGTACTTTTCATTCACGATATTGGTTTCTTGCTTATTGCTGTGTTTGGCCTGGCTCACATTTTCTTGGGATCCGGTTTGTTCCAGCCTTATCGTCGTACTTGGAAATTGATGTGGGGCGACGGATATGTATCAGAGTCTGATGCGCTTTATCACTGGGGCCACTGGGCACGTAAAGAAATTGACAAAGGCGAAAACATCATTGAGAAGTAACAAAACTGCAATCGATAAGCGCAGTTGATACTTCTCAGGAAAGGAGGCCACCTTGCATCTGTAAGGTGGCCTTGTTCAACCTTTTACGGTAAGGGGACTAATTTATGAACCTGAAATTAATCCATCGTGTGATTGATTCTTATAACAAAACACTCGATGAGGCAGACAAAGCGCGTCTTGCTTTTTTCGAAGGACTCTGGGAAGAGATGGATCGATGGTCGACAGGCCCGCTTACTGCAGCAAAGCACTATCAGGTGCCATCTGATCAAGAGATACTCGAGGCATGGAATAATGATCAGCCAATTTTAAGCATTGCGCCTGTCAAACTGCAGGAAGATCGTTTTAGGACGATTTGTAGTGCTTTACGAGATTATGTAGTTCAAGCCCAGGTGCTTTCAAAAGAGGATACAGTAGTACTTTCTGCGATGGATTTTCTGCAGATAATACCTGATGAAGCGTTGGAGCAGGCGGGAAAAAATCCTGAGCTGTTTTTGGAGCAAACGCTCGAGCGCACACAAGGGTTATTTGAGAACAAAGCGCTTGTCTCTCCGGTTGTTCTGATTGCGATGCTCTCGCTTCGAGTGGAATTGGAAGGTATTGCGCATATTGTGAAGGAGAGCTTTCCAACAGGGGATGAATGCCATCATCATCCTCTTCGTTGCCCGGTTTGCGGAAGTGAACCCGCTCTCGCTAAAGTGGGAGGTGCCGATAGTCCAACTGATGGAAGAGGAAGGACTTTGTATTGCCAGCAGTGTGGCACCGTGTGGGATTTTGAGCGTATTCGTTGTGCTCGCTGCGGAACCCGCAATCAAGGTCATCTTCATTACTTTAATGTGGAGGGCGATGATGGTCATCGTATTGCAACATGCGATGAGTGTGGCCGATATATTCGAAGCGTATTTTTGGAAGAATCTCTTATGCCTTTTTCGTATGAAGTCGAAGAAGTTGTTACAGCCCGACTTGATGCTATCGCTCATGACCCACGTTTCCAGGGCTTAGATACTACAGAGCATAAAAACTAGTGAGGTATCGGTTTAGTAAACAGTGAGGTATCGGGTTTAGCAAACATATTTGTTTAAGCATACGCTTGAGTGCTTGAGGAGGGCTTAAAGTTATGCAGCGCAGCGATGTAACGGCGCGAGTTAAGTTGTTTTTACAAACAAATGATTCGGATCAAGCTCTTGGTTTAGGTCTGGGAGTTATTGAGCTTTGCCAAGGAGTTGATCGATTAGGCTCGTTGAATCGTGCTGCGCAGGATATGGGTATGGCTTACAGCAAAGCGTGGCGTATCGTCAAGAAGACCGAAGAGGCTCTTGGACTAAAGCTGTTTATTCGACAAGGAGCAAGTGGATCATCCTTGACAAAAGAAGGCAGAGCTTTAGTAACGATATTTCGTCAGGTTGAAGATGAATTAGCGCAAAAAGCATCTGAGGCGCTTGACCGAGCCTTTGAAGAGTGCGAAAAAGAGGGTCTTTTTCTTCCCGAAGCTCCAGAACATATAGGTAAAAAGGCTTCTCCGGAATTAATTGCGCAGGTTCGCTCAATTGAACGGCATGTGGTAACCCGATAAGTAATTGCTATGTCTGTGATCACGTTGTTTGCTCTAAACATCGCACAGCTTATGAAACACACAGACTAATGAATGAATCATCGTAAGAGAGGCTAGAAGTATGGGCTGCGATATACCAGATACCGTGACGTATCTTGATAACGCTTCTACAACAAAACCTCGACCTGAAGTTATACGCGTTATGCAAAAAGTGCTCGAAGAGGATTACGGCAACGCTTCAGCTCTTCATGCGCTTGGAAAAAAAGCGCATGCTTTGTTGGAGGAAAGTCGCGAACTTATCGCTCATGCTCTTTCTGTCTATCCTGATGAGATTTATTTCACTTCTGGTGGCACAGAGTCAAATAATCTTGCTATTCGGGGAGCCTGTCGGGCACGAGGAATAGATGCTGGTCAGATAATTACATCAGCTCTTGAGCACCCTTCCGTTACACGTTCTATTCGTGGTTTAAAGCGTGAAGGATGGAGCGTTTCCTATGTTGATGCGATCGCGGGCGACTTTGATTTGCAGGCATGTGAACAGTTTTTTAAGCAGAAAACCTCGCTTGCTTCGGTGATGGCGGTGCAAAATGAGCTGGGATATCGTATGCCAATAGCTGATGTGTGCCGTTTACGTGATAGGTATGCCCCTGATGCTCTTGTTCATACCGATGCAGTTCAAGCTTTGGGGAAAATAGAGTTACCGCTTCATGAATGGGGCGTAGATCTTGCTTCATTTTCAGCTCATAAGATTGGGGGACCAAAAGGAATCGGCGCATTGTATGTAGCACGTGGTACAAAAATGTTTACGACAGCTTTCGGGGGAGGCCAAGAACGGGGGCTTCGTTCTGGAACAGAAGCGGTCTTTCTTATTGCTGGTTTTGCTGAGGCAATGAGGCTTACCTATCTCAATCGTGAGGCTGACAATAAAGCAATGCGCGATATATGGAAGTATACTGTTTGCCGATTACGCGAAGAAATTCCTTCAGTTATTATCAATTCGCGCGAGGACGGTTCTGCTTATATATGCAATATTAGTGTGCCTGGTATGAAAAATGACAAAGCACTGAGTTACTTAAGCGATAAGGGCATTTATGTTTCGAAGGCAGCGGCTTGCGAATCAAACCACAAGACGGTAGCTCCGGGCACTTGGCGTCCTAAACATCCTTTATCCCTGCAAGCTGCAGGCATTCCTCTTTCGTTGGGAAAAAACACTCTTCGTATAAGTTTTGGCTACGATACTAAACGTTGTGATGTGGAGCGGTTTGTGCAAACGCTTAGCTGTTTTTGTAGGGAAAACGGATTGAACGGGCTATCGAATACCTAAAATTACTACACTCAAAAGACCCAAGACCCAAGACCCAAGACCCAAGAGGTTCGTACGCAAAGAACCGAAAAGGCGCCCTAGCACAAAGATCAGAAGAGGGGGCTTATTGCTTGTAGGGGTAGTAGGTGCTTACCGTGGGGTTTGCTTCGATGTGGGCACGTAATTTCTCTAGATAACGTTTTGCGAGAGGCGAGAGCGAACGTTCTGCATGATAGACGTATCCTACCGTCATAGTTTCATCTACCTCAAGAGGTATTGCTACGATGTCGCTTTGACCCATTTCACCGCTTCGGACGCCGGTAGAGATGGTGTAGCCATTATGGTTGGTGAGCAAATTGGTAAGAGTGCCTCGGTCGGAATAGGTAATATTTTGACGATGAGGTAAGTGGCTTAAGGGTTCTTCAGAAAAGAAAAAAGAGTTGTTGGTACCCTGCTCAAACGAATAGCGAGGATAATCCTGAAGATCGTCTGGGGTTAGGCTTTGGCACTGGGCAAGGGGATGATGTTTGCCTACAAAAACATGGGGATGCGCTTGAAAAAGAGGTGTGAAAGTAAGCCCTGCATCACTGAAAGCTTTGGTAAGTACTTTCGAGTTGAAATCGCTCAAGTAGAGTATTCCAAGTTCGCTTCGGTAGTCTTTTACATCTTCAATGATGTCTGCGGTGCGGGTCTCTCGCAAAGAAAAATCGTATTCATTTTCTTCGTACTCTTCTGCAAGGTCTACAAAAGCCTGTACGCAAAAAGCATAGTGCTGCGATGATACGGAAAGCCTTCCGCCGCGAGAGGAGTGGGTGTTGGTGTAGCGCGCTTCAAATAAGTCAAATTGCTCTAAGATTTGACGCGCATAACCAATAAACTCGGTTCCTTCATTGGTGAGAGTGATTCCGCGATTGGTTCGATTGAAAATTGAAATACCCAGTTCCTGCTCAGTGTCTTTGATGGTGGCGGAGAGGGTGGGCTGAGAAACATAGAGCTGTTGACTTGCTGCATTAATAGATCCGCATTCGGCAACTTCAATAATATAGCGAAGTTGTTGGAGAGAAATATTAGTGTGCATAGTCATGTGCCCTTGTCTTTCGATTGGCTGTTTTGCAAGTTATTTACTCATCACAGAGGAACTACTAAATATAACTTTAGCGCATACCACTCTGAAGTTTAAGAATGATAGCAGATTCTCGTTTCACGGTTTGGTAGAGGTTGCATTTTGGGGTGATCAGCTAAGCGAAGTGCTGTTTTAGGAATTTTAGGTACTAGGTACGATGACCAGGCGTTTATTGACAAAGAGAGTAATAATAAAGTTTGGATTGAACTTACAATAGACAATTAGTGTATTGACGATACGGTTTCTTCTGGTAAAGTATCTAGTCGCTGATAATTTTGAGATCGGGCGATTAGCTCAGGGGGAGAGCGCCACCTTGACACGGTGGAGGTCAGTGGTTCGAAACCACTATCGCCCACCATTGAAACTGCTGGTCAGAAGCTTGTTCGCTTCTGGCTTTTCTTATGTATGGTGAGAAATCGTGCAAAAAGGCCGGAATTTGGCCGGAATGATCCCGCGGAAATCCCACAAAGCTAGAATCGTTTCGTGAAAGTTTTGGCCTATAACCCAAAGTTTTCCTATTTACCATATAGATCCTATGAAACCCAATTTCGTTCAGCTTGTTATGAAAACCGCTATTAACGTGGATCTAATGAGCTCTTTGGATGGTTATTTAAAGACGGACTATGGTAAATCAACAATCAAAACAACCAGTAACCGAAATAGATACGTAGGAGTAACACAATTTCTTGTTTTGTAACACTGCTATGGTAGGATTTGCTGTGTTACGAAAAACTTATTCGTAACAGCGCTATAGAAAACAGTATTGAAAACAGTAAAAGGGCTGCTCAAAACAAACGCTCACGATGAAACTAAAGGAGAAAAGGTGGCAATAACCAGAAGAAACTTTGTAAAGCTTGCTGGCGTAGGCATTGCATCTTTGTCGCTCGGTAGTTTGCTTTCCGCTTGTTCTAACAGCAAAACACTCACTGAAGGTGTTTCGGTAACAGGCAATGCCAACGAAGTGGTAGTTTCTATGACGGTTAGTTCAGAGCCTGCTGCGGGGTTTGATCCGTTTTTCTCATGGGGTTGCGGCGAGCATGTTCATGAGCCTCTTATTCAATCTACGCTTATTACGACAGATACTGATCTTAATTTTGTCAATGATCTTGCTACCTCATATGAATGCAGTCCTGATGGTATGACATGGACTTTCCATATTCGTGATGATGCCTACTTCACTGATGGCGAGCAGCTTACTGCCCGTGATGTTGCTTTTACCATCAATGGCATCAATGCGGCAGAGGCTGCAGAGGCTGACCTTTCTATGGTTAAAGAAGCCGTGGCACTAGATGACTTTACGGTAGAACTTCGCATGACTAAACCTTTCAATGCACTGCTCTATACTTTGGCGGTTGTTGGTATTGTTCCTGAGCATGCTTATGATTCAGCAACATACGGTGCTAATCCTATTGGATCAGGCCGCTATAAATTGGAACAGTGGGATCAGGGGCAACAGGTAATCTTGTGCGCCAATCCTGATTACTATGGCGAGGCACCTACTATGCAACGAGTTATTGTGGTGTTTATGGAAGAAGATGCCTCTCTTGCGGCGGCAAATTCAGGTGAGGTGGATATTGCCTACACTGCAGCTACCATGGCCGATTCGACACCTGATAACTATGAGTTATTTAGCTGTAAATCGGTTGATAGTCGCGGTATTTCGTTTCCGAGCGTACCCGCAGAAGGTACTAAAAAAGACGGGGTGAACACCTATGCGTTAGGTAATGACGTGACGCAAGATGTTGCTTTACGACGCGCGATCAATTATGCCCTTGATCGTGAAACTATGATTGCCAATGTTCTTTCAGGGCACGGAACTGCTGCGTATAGCGTTTCGGATGGAACACCTTGGGCATCAGATGATATGAAGGTAAAAACCGATGCTGAATACGCTCGTAGTCTTCTGGAGCAAGGTGGTTGGGTAGCAGGCGAAGATGGCGTGTTGGTTAAAGACGGACTTCGTGCGAGCTTCGATCTATATTACAGCTCAAATGATTCAGTGCGTCAGGCTCTTGCTGCCGAATTCAGTAATCAGATGGCGGCGTTTGGTATAGAGGTAACTATTCATGGTGCCGGGTGGGATGAGTTGTATCCTCGTGAATTTTCTGACCCTATCCTTTGGGGCTGGGGATCGAACAGTCCTACGGAAATGTATAACCTTCTCTATTCAAGTGGCGTGGGAAACTACGCATCGTATGAGAATGCAACAGTTGATGCTCATATGGATGCTGCGCTTGCAAAAACTGCAGTGGAAGATTCTTATGAGGAATGGAAACTTGCGCAGTGGGATGGCAGCGAGGGGGTCGCTCCTCAAGGCGCAGCGACATGGGTTTGGCTTGCAAATGTGGATCACTTGTATTTCAAGCGAAACGATTTAAATGTTGCTGATCAAAAGCCTCATCCTCACGGACATGGATGGTCTTTAGTGAATAATGTAGATAAGTGGAGCTGGAACTAAGCAAGCAAGATATATGGCTCAACTAATTGGACGCAACATAGTTAAATTCATTTTGCTGATGGTGGTTATCAGCATGGTGACCTTTGTTCTTGTGGGAATTTCTCCTATTGATCCTGTTCAGGCCAATGTAGGACAGACAGCTTATGCCAGCATGAGTGATGAGCAACGTGCGCAGCTTGCAAGTTACTGGGGAACGAATACTCCGTTATGGGAACGTTACATAAATTGGGCAGGTGCTTTTCTTCAGGGCGATATGGGTACCTCGCTTCGATTTAACGCTCCAGTGGCAGAGGTTTTAGCAAACCGATCATTAAATACTTTGGCATTAATGGCCATCGCTTGGGTTTTGAGCGGTGTTTTTGGCTTGCTTATGGGTATTATTGCGGGCATCAAACAGGGAACCCTTATCGATCGCATCATTAAAGGGTATTGCTTTGTTTTGGCTTCGACTCCTACTTTTTGGTTAGGCCTTATTGTGCTTATGGTCTTTTCGGTATGGCTAGGTTGGTTTCCTATTGGATTTTCTGCTCCGATTGGAAAAAGCGCTGCTGACATTACCATTTTTGACTCTCTTCATCATATGATATTGCCCGCGTTGACGTTGTCGGTGGTGGGAGTAGCCAATGTTGCACTGCATACGCGCGAGAAAACGATCGATATTATGGAAAGCGACTATATCCGTTTTGCGCAGGCGCGAGGGCTTACCCGCATGCAGGCGGCCCGCAAACATGGGCTTCGCAATCTTGCTTTACCTGCTATTTCACTTCAATTTGCATCAATTTCAGAAATATTTGGCGGATCAGTTTTGGTTGAGCAAGTGTTTTCCTACCCTGGACTTGGTCAAGCTGCGGTTACGGCAGGTATTGGAAGCGATGTAGCTCTACTGGTGGGAATTACGCTTGTTTCTGCTGCTATTGTCTTTGGTGGCAATATGATTGCCAATGTGCTCTATCGCATCATTGATCCTCGCATTAAGCGAGGAGGCGATGCATTGTGACGATATTCCATAGGCCTTGCTCAAAGAAAGTAAATAATCGTAGACACACTCAGGTAATTTGCATTACTTCGATAGCTGTTCTTGTTATCGTTGCGCTGGTAGGCTTGTTGGTGATGCCTTTTGCAACAGCAAGTGATCTTGCGTTTACGCGTGAAGCCCCTAGTTTTTTGCATCCTTTTGGAACGGATAATCTGGGCCGCGATATGCTGATGCGTACGTTATCGGGTCTTTCTACCAGTATCGGAATAGGTCTACTGGCAGCTTTGGTCTCATCGATCATTGCGCTTATTCTTGGTACCCTTGCAGCATTAGGTGGTAAAAAGATTGATGCCTGTATTACGTGGTTGATCGATCTGATGCTAGGCATTCCTCATATTGTGCTGTTGTTGCTTATTTCTTATGCACTTGGTAAGGGATTTTGGGGTGTAGCCATCGGCGTTGCTCTAACTCATTGGCCAAGTTTGTGTCGCGTTATTCGTGCTGAAGTATTGCAGGTAAAGCAAAGCTCGTACGTTGAAGTAGCAAAGGCATTGGGTCGAGGGCCGGTCTATATTGCCCTTCATCATGTACTTCCTGCGGTGTTGCCTCAGTATTTGGTAGGGCTTATTCTTTTATTTCCTCATGCTATTTTGCATGAAGCAGCTATTACCTTTTTAGGATTCGGGCTGCCTCCTGAGATGCCTGCAATCGGTATTATTCTCAGCGAATCAATGAACTATCTCTCTGTTGGTATGTGGTGGCTTGCTTTGTTCCCAGGACTTGCTTTACTGGCGGTTGTGCTGCTGTTCGATCGGACAGGACAAAGTCTTCGTCGATTGCTCGATCCGGCGCGTGCGCAGGAATAGGGCGTGGTGTCAATGAATGCTGGTTGTACTTTTCCTCTAAACACTTTCGGCAAGTCTTGTGCGCGAGGCATCAAAGCCCTTCTTCGCGCTTTTCAAAACAGCAAGCACGTTATGTCTACAACATCTCAGAATATTGTATCGGATACTCTCTCGCATGATGACATGGTACACACCCATACCGAATTTCATCATGGTCATTCGCACGCAAAGGCAAGCCATCATGCAGGTGGGCATCATTTGCTTCAAGTGCAGAACTTAAGCATTGGCTTTGTGATGTATGAGGAAGGGGAGCGATTTTCGAGCGAGCAGTATATAAGTCAGGTGATTCATAATCTAAGTCTGTCGGTTCATACGGGCGAAATTCTTGCGGTTGTAGGCGCTTCAGGATCAGGGAAAACACTGTTGGCTGATGCAATTTTGGGGCTCTATACCACTAATGCGCGCGTTGAAGGCACGATTTATTACGATGGAAAATTGCAGGATGCAGAAAGTTTGGCACATTTGCGCGGGCGCGAGATTGCTTTTGTTCCTCAAAGCGTAAAATCGCTCGATCCTCTTATGAAGGTTGGCAAGCAGATTGGTGGCAATGCAAATCGGCGAAGAGAACTGTTTAAACGTTACGGTTTGGCGCGCGAGGTCGAGGAGCTCTATCCTTTTGAGTTGTCAGGAGGTATGGCTCGTCGTGTACTTCTTTGCACTGCATTAATGAAGGGTCCTCAGCTTATAATTGCCGACGAACCGACTCCCGGACTTGATTTGGAATTAGCGGTAAAGGCGATGGATGATTTTCGTGCGTTTGCCAATGAAGGCAAGGGAGTTTTGCTTATCACTCACGATATCGAGCTTGCATTGCGGGTTGCAGATCGTGTGGCGGTGTTCAAAGATGGCACAGTGGTGGAAGAAACATCTGTTGCTAATTTTTCTTCACCTGATTTATTGATGCATCCTTTTAGCAAGGCGCTCTGGTATGCGTTGCCCGAGCATGAATTTGTCGTGAAAGAAGATATCGAGGATGTTCGCGCGGGGAAAGGGGATAAGGCATGAGTGTGCTTGAGCTTCGTGATGTTTCCTTTTCGTATAACGCCAATGCTTTATCACATACAAGCAGTGCTCTTTCTCGCAAAGGTCATTTTCTAGCTCGTAGAAATTTTGCCCATAGCAAACCTTTGAATGGGGATAAGGCCTTGCTTTCCTCTTTTAATTTCGCGCTTGAATCACACGAACGTGTCGCTCTTCATGCTTCTTCGGGTTTTGGAAAAACTACCATATGTCGCTTGTTGGCGGGCTATTTGCAGCCGCAAGCGGGTGAAGTGCTTTTAGATGAAAAGCCGCTGATGTCTTATCAAAAAAAGAATTGCCCTTTGCCTGTTCAGATGATTTGGCAGCATCCCGAACAAGCACTTGATCCTTTGTTGCGTATTCGTGATTCGCTTGAAGAATCGGGCTCTATTGATCCTGTTCTTTTAGAAAAGCTAGGTATTAAACCCCAGTGGCTCTCGCGCTATCCACGTGAGCTTTCTGGAGGAGAACTTCAGCGTTGCTGTATTGCCCGTGTTCTACGGGTGCGGCCAAAATTTCTTATTGCTGATGAGATATCTACTATGTTAGATGCTCTTACTCAGGTGCAAATTTGGGATTTTTTACTTTCTTATTGCGCGGAAAACGAAGTGGGGCTTGTACTCGTGACGCATTCTGAAGCATTGCAAAATCGTTTAGCTACTCGTGTAGTTGATTTGGCTTCTTTAAAATAGGTTGCCTTTATTAGTGCTTGCGTTTTTCTTCTTGCACCATATCGGCGTATCCTTTTAAGGCAGCAAAAGGCATAAACTGTCGTGCGCGAGTATCGTGCGGCTGTGCGAAATGGGCTCCCTTAGTTTGGATATTTCGTTCGATGGCAGCAAGAATGGTTGTGCGATATTCCTTTTCTCGTGGGTCGTTTACCGAAAGAAGCTCCTGCTTTAGTTCATGCGGTAAAAGAGCATCTTTAGGGCAAGTATGCTTTTTGGATGAGTCTGATTTTTTAACTGACCTTTCAGCAATGCAGTGTTGGGAAGGTTTGCTTGAGTTGCTAGGCACGGTGCCCACCTACCTGATTATTGCGTTCACGCGCGGTAGCTTTTTCTTGAAGACTAATTCCTTTGAGCATGGCATTTTTCCCGAATTTTTCTCGTATGGCGATAATAGCCTGTTGGCGATGACGTTCTTTGAGTTCGGCTTCCACATTGTCGAACAGGGTTGTAGTGGCGTATTTTTCGGGAAGAAGACCACCAAAACCAATGCTGATACGGCGAATAGCGAGGTCATCATTAGTGGTCTCGTCAAAAAGCGCTTCAAAGTGTTGTTTTAAGATGCGCGCCGAATTAGTAAGCCGTCCAATTTTTCTGGTGCCGCCAGTGCGCGCATGAAGATATCTGCGGGCGTATCCGATGGAAAGAGAAATGCTTTCCGCAACAAGGCCTTTTTGCACCAGTTCAAGTATGCTTGCATCCACCATCTCATGCATGACTATGCGGGTCTCTTCCTGACTATAATCGCAGGGTAGTATCTGTCCGTTCATCAGAGAATGGCCTTCAGGAACATAGGAATGAATTTGTTCGATAGTGCAAGGTTCTTGTCCCCATGCGTGATCAATAAGGTATTCGGCATTGACACCAAATTCTTTATAGAGAGTGCTTTCTTCCATGGCACAAACTCCTGCCAGGTTGTATACGCCATATTTTGCTAAGCGTCGCGCAATGCCAACTCCGATATTCCAAATATCGGTTATGGGCTGATGAAACCATATTTCTTGCTTAAAACTTCTCTCGTCTAAAATGCCGATACCATCATGGTCGTGTTTCGCTGTGATATCGAGTGCTACCTTTGCGAGGAAAAGATTTGTACCAATGCCTACCGTTGCGCAAATTCCCGTGTCATCAAACACTGTTTTGGTGAGGGTTTTAGCGAAGCTAACCGCATCCATATGGTAGAGCGAAAGATATGGTGTGGCATCAATGAAACATTCGTCGATGGAATACACGTGAATATCTTGGGGACTTACATAGCGCAAATAGAGGGAATAAATGTGGGTGGACACTTCCATGTAGCGCTTCATGCGTGGCGGTTTTATTTCAAAGGTAAGATCTTTAGGAATTTCGAAGAGTCGACAACGTCCAGGTACGCCTTGCGCTTTTAATGCAGGAGATACTGCAAGACAGATTGTGGTCTGACTTCGTTCAGGATCGGCTACAACAAGGTTTTTGGTAAAAGGATCCCAGTTGCGGTCAACGCATTCGACGCTTGCATAAAACGATTTCAAGTCTATGCAGAGATAGCATTTTTCTGTGGGGCTCTTTATCACGGTGTACTGTATCTTTCTTTTTCTGGTTTTGGTTATAAGGTCGCTTCACTTTCAAAACTAGAACAAATGTTCTACTATAAGGTAGTATATCGTCTCTCTGAAGGAGTGCAATATCACTATGCCGTTGCCAGATCTACATACAACGCGTCGTTATGTCGACGTAATTGCACGCTGGCGCGAAGATGGGGCTATTACGCCACTTTCAATTTGTTGGCCAGATGGACGAACGTTTCAAATTGAGAAAGTCATAGGGCAGCCTATATCGAATTCGTTTCCTGGTAGGGGAGTGCGAACGTTGCGCTATACCATACAGATCGGTTCCCACAAAACACATCTGTATTTGGAGCAAGAAGCAACAGAGAAAGGAAATACTGATAGGTGGTATGTCGAAATATTGCCCTATCATGCGCCCTGGTATTTTGGGCGTAGGCGCGGATATTAGACGCTATTTAGCGTTTAGCCATTTCAGATATATATTTTAGGAGATTGATAAAGTACTATAGATGAAAAATAAAAAAGAGCCCGAAGGCTCTTTAGTGAGTCAAATTTGCCACCTACGTGGCGTCCGAAGACATTTAAGATTAAATCTTTATTTTGA
>USIG01000025.1 GCA_900554685.1 uncultured Cryptobacterium sp. | reverse complement strand
TAGCACGGACTTCAAGAATGGCACTACGGTGGGGAAGATTTTCGAATTCCTTCTTCGCAGTAAGCACTTTGCGATCCGCTTCTTGGAGTTTACGAAGGATTGCAATGTCATGTTCAGTAGCGTTCATAAAGCCGTAATGCCTTTCTTTTGCCTGTACTGTTAAGAGAAAATCTCTTTTATGAGTGTACCCGATTAACAGAGGTAAATACCTGTTGAGTAAACCCAAGTAGTGAGTGTACCCGATTAACGACGAGAAGATTCGGGTGTATACCACTTATTTTTCTGGTCAATCATAGTAATACAATCCTGTGCAATACCTGCAGCTTTAACCTGCGCTGCAAGTAATGCGCACAAAGGAAATTCTGACACATCGTGACCCAACTCGATAATACTCAAGCCTGAAAGCGAAGCGTCGAGTGCCTCGTTATATTTTGTTTCACCACAGATCAGGCACTCAATTCCCTGATCAAGGCAATCCTGTATTAAAGAACCTGCCGATCCCCCGCAGGTAACAATACGGGTAACAACCCGATCAGAAGAGCCCCACACGCGAGGAAGCGCTTCAAACACCGATACGCATCGAGCACTCAAATGGCGAAGTGAAATTCCTTGATCATCGTCGGTATCAGTAGGCTCACATATCTGCCCGAAACCCTTATAGCTTCCTTGCTCTAAAGGCTCCAGCACACCTGTTGGCTTTAAACGCAACAGCTTAGGAAGAGCTGCAAGTCCCGCAACTGACACATCAAGAGCGGTATGAAACGACATAATGCTTATGTTCTGTTCGCAGGCAAAGCGAATTACTGCACCAGGTGTGTGACCCTGAATTGATGCCGGCACAAAGGAATCTGGTGCATCGATAAATACAGGGTGATGTGTCACCACCACATTAGCGCCCGCTTCTTTTGCTGCTTTCAACGTAGGAATCGTAGGATCAAGTGCTATGGCTACTCCGCGAACCACGTCAAGAGGATTTCCTACCAGCATGCCTGTTCTATCCCATGAGCACGCATCACGTGCTGGCATTTCACGCAGCAAATAGTTCTCTAATTCTCCAACTAATACGGTTGAATTTTGAGAAGCAATTGTTCCTGCATTATTACGTTTAAGAGATGTTTCCAATTCCGACATAGCGCCTTACCTCTTTCTTGCTTATCTCTTACCTCTGCGCCTTGTCACTTCTCTTTAGGCAAGGGGAATAGTTCTTATATCTCCATCGGGACGCACCACGCTTACCTCACGATACCCTGCGTCATACATCCAGCGATACCCAAGCTCAATAAACTGATCCACCTTTGAAGGTTGATGAGCATCTGAACCAATAGTACAACGCACGCCTGCCCGTTGAAATTCTTTCAGCAAATCCTGACAAGGAAACATTTCTTTGCAGGCATAGGTCAATCCCGAAGTATTAACCTCAACCATTCGCCCACCCTCGCGCGCCGCTTCAGCAGCTTGCTTAAATAAGGGCTTAGGATCAAAACTTGGCATACGGTTAAATTTCTTAACCAGATCGGGATGAGACATCACAGTAAAAGGAACCGAAGAGGTAACTGCCTCACACCAGACTTCAAAATAACGTCGCCAAATGTAATCAGCACCTATTTCATCCCAAAAACCCCTCTGAGCAGGATCGTCGAAGGGCCACAGATCAAGAAAGTGGACTGAGCCCAAGATGATATCGAAAGGCTCATACGACTCATCGGTAAAGGTACGATCCTCCCCTTCTCCAAGCCAGTCAAGCTCACAGCCAACCAGTATTTCCATATCCGGATACAATTCACGCTGCGCTTTGATCCGCTTGATATATTCATCAAGGCGCGAAGCAGGCATTGATACGTAGTCGCGAGTATCCACCTCATGAGTGAGCGGATAGTGCTCCGTCACCGCAATGTTGGTCATTTTTCGCTGATGGGCCGTTTTAATAAGCTCTTCTATGCTTCCATGACCATGATTGGTCATATCGGTATGATTGTGCTGACTTACCAGTTCCAACGAACGTATGCCTTTCTCTCAAGAAATCTTATTTCCTTTAGTATGATTATGAAAATTTGGCTATAACCTCGTCAAATGCGGTAAAGAACCTCTCTATATCCTGAACGGTTGTTTCGTTTCCAAAAGAAAGGCGCAAGGCACCGAGGGCATCACCACGCGAAACACCAAGGGCACGCAACACATGAGAAGGATCTAAATCATGCGAGGCACAGGCAGAACCGCCCGAAACACACACACCTCGACGATCAAGCTGCATGATAAGCGTTTCACTTTCCATGCCCTTCACCAAGACGTGCACAATATGAGGAGCATACGCTAAGCTTCCCTTTTCAACAGAAACGGTTGCAGAAACTTTTTCGTAGTGCGCAAAGCGCTCGTAACAGATATCGCGAATCTCGCTCAAGCGCGCCGATTGCACCTCTAAATCATCAAGAACCTCACGACAGGCCGCCGCAAAACCAACAGCACCCATCACATTTTGTGTGCCGCTGCGATTGCCACTTTCTTGGCCGCCACCTACTATCTGAGCCGTAAAAGGAGTACGTGCCTTTAAGAACAGTGCACCTACCCCTTTAGGACCGCCAATTTTGTGAGAAGAAATAGATAAGGCATCAACACCCCATTCCTTAACCGAAAAAGGTACCTTTCCCAAAGCCTGGGTAGCATCAACATGAAAAAGCGCACCTGCCTCATGAACAACCTGCGCAAGAGCGGGGATGTCCATAACACTACCTACTTCGTTATTGACTGCCATGATAGAGACAAGCATAACTCTGTCAGTCAAAACACTCCGAAGCGCTTCCGGGGTAATATGACCAGATGAATCCGGATCAACATAGGTTACCTGAGCGCCCCATCTGCCCAGTACCTCCGCCGTCTCTAAGACCGCTTCGTGCTCAATCAAAGAAACAACTACCTGTGGCACACATTCATGGTCTCCTGATTGCTCTGCCCTCATCATGCAAGCATCTACGATTCCAAAAAGGGCCGCATTATCTGCCTCTGTCGCCCCTGAGGTAAAAATAATCTCATCAGGACGAGCCCCTATACCACGTGCAATGGTTTCGCGAGCCTGCTCAAGCGCACGAAACGCCACACGACCTACCTCGTAGAGTGAATTCGCATTGCCAACGCCTTCGCGCAATCCTTCAACACCAGCACTCATATAAGGCATCATGGCATCATGTGCCGCCTGGCACAAAGGCGCAGTTGCAGCCCAATCAAGATAGGTAATTGCTGTTGTATCTTCGCGTTCTTCGGACATCTCATCTCCCTGAAATTCCACGTTTCATAAATCGTTATAGAACTCTCAGCTCTCCTCTGAGCGCGCCGCCATTCCCGCATTTCGCAATTGTGCAATAGCCTGTTCGGGATCACTTTGGGCAAAAACCCCTGAACCTGCGACCAAGACATCTGCGCCTTCGGCACATACCAGTCCTGCGGTTCGCTGGGCACTAATTCCTCCATCTACTTCAATAAGAAGTTGAGGATTATGCTTTTTTGCCATTTTGGCAACACATCCAACGCGTTTTTCACTGCCCTCTATATAGGACTGGCCCGAAAACCCTGGAAAAACGCTCATAACCAACACCATATCGAGATCGGCAATGTATGGCTCCAACTCTTCGACAGGATAATCAGGCTTTACCGTAAGCGCAGGATGAGCTCCCGCTTTTCTGATGCGCTCAATTGCCTCTCGCACCTCTTCGTCACCGTAAAGGGCTTCCCTGTGTACTGAGACCCAATCAGCGCCCGCTTCAAGATACCAATCAAGCTGTTCAAGCGGATTGGAGATCATCAGATGAACATCAAGGGGAATATTGGTTATCTTCTTCAGCTGCTTTACAAACGGAACACCCAAAGTAAGGTTGGGAACAAAATGACCATCCATCACATCAACATGGATGAAATCAGTACCGCCTCTTTCAAGCATGCGAATATCTTGCTCCATATTCATGAAATCAGCCGAAAGAATAGATGGCGCGATTTTTACTTCTCCAAACACCGCTTTCCCTTTCCCTTTATGTCGCAACTTTTTATGTTGCAACTTTTCTTGTGGCAAGCCTTTTGCACTTTTGCTCTTTGCTGCTTTTTGCCGCTTTGACCGTTTATAGCCCTTTGTCGTTTTTAGGCTTCTACCATTTCTCTTTACTGCTGGTTTATCCCTTTTTCTTATTTAACCGCTTTCTCCTTCATAAAGGTTATTTCTCGTGAGATTTTTTTGAAGGATTTTCACGGCCCGATTCAAGATCAACGAGAAATTGCTTTACCGCTGGATTTGTGACAAATCCGCCCATATCCCCATGAACTCCAATCACCCTATGACTGGGAATGAAAAAAGGAAGAGGATTTTGATTACAGGCAGACGAAATAGCGTGGAGCCCTTTAGGGATTCCTAAATCTGAAGCAACCTGAGCGTATGTTCTCGTTTGCCCATAGGGTATTGAGCAGACATATTCCCAAACCTTTTTCTGAAAAGCACTTCCCGCAGGATGAAGAGGCAGCGTGAATCTCTCGCGCTTTTTTGCCAGGTATTCAAGAATTTCGCTTGAAGCTCGATTGGTAAGGGCACAGGAGCGATACTCACCTTCGAACTTCGCCACGCCAAACGCTGCACGAGTAAGTCCATACCCATCGCAACCAAGCGTTACGCGCCCTAAGGGAGTACGGTAGACAAAGTACGTTGCACGGCGTGCTTCTTGGACGTTCCGAGCGCTATGCCGCGACATACTCACAAGCGCGCCTCGGAATCGGTAAGGCCCCAAAACTCAGTAGTAAGCGGTCTGTTGAAAAGCTCATGTGCGATCGTTTCAAGAGCACCATGCTCCCACACAATAGAGCGAACCGCAGTCGCAATAGGAAGCTCCACTTCATAACGTGAAGCCAAAGGGCAAATGGTTTTACAGGCAAGTGCTCCCTCTACCACCATATGGGTGCGCTTCTCGTAAGCTTCAAGCGTGCCTCCTTGGGCAAGGGCTTTGCCAAAGGTACGATTACGTGAATGTTCAGAGGTACAGGTAGCGATAAGATCTCCCGCACCAGCAAGCCCCATAACCGTCAATGCCTGACCACCACAAGCACTCACAAGACGGCTCATTTCTGCCATACCCCTTGTCATAAGCATCGCTGCAGTGTTGTCGCCATAGCCCATGCCATAGGAAGCCCCTACCGCAATAGCAATAACATTTTTGAACGCCGCACAAAGCTCTACCCCAATATAATCATCCGAGGTATAACAACGAAACGTATCTGTAGTAAAAAGATCGCGAAAATAGCAGGCCAAATCCCTGTTCGGTGAGGCAATAACCGTACCAGCAGGTATACCAAGCACCACTTCTTCTGCATGATTAGGGCCAGAAAGCGCCGCAAGACGATTACGGTTCCCAAGAACTTCCTCGAAAACCTGCATAGGCACCATACCGGTGCCCTCTTCCACTCCTTTTGAACAGAGAATAATGGGAGTATCACTACAAAGAAAAGCTGAAAGCTGCTGAGCAAAAGAGCGCGTCAAGCGAGAAGGAGTGACCATAACCACCGCTTTCGCATCCGCTACACACTCTTCTAAGTTACTGGTAGCACAAATTGCTTCTTCTAAAACGATGCCGCTTAAATAGCGAGGATTTCGATGCGCATGGGTAATGGATTGGGCAACTTCTTCTCTGCGGGCCCACATGCACACCTCGTTGCCTCCCGCTGCGAGAGTCTGAGCAAGCGCTGTACCCCATGATCCTGCTCCTATTACCGCAATTTTTTCCATGGTGCACCTTATCTCTTATTGAGTTTGAGTTTTCTTTGATCCAATCTTATTCTCATTTCCTGCACGCAGACGAGCAATATTGGCTCGATGAGCCCAAATAACCGTGAATGCCGCAATAAAACAGAGAACGATTGCTATAACATTTCCTCCAAAGAAATACAGTGAGAAGAAGGGGCACGCAAAGGCAGCTGCAATTGAGCCAACGGAAACGTATTTGGTTGTTGCCACCAAAACGATAAAGATAATCAGCTCAAGAATCGTTCCGGTAAGACCAAAGGTTGAAACAAGGCAGCCTACCGCCACCGCGATACCTTTTCCGCCCTTGAATTTCAACCAAGGACTAAAAATATGACCCCAAATACACCCCAAGAACGCCACACTTAAGCAAATCTGGGTAATTCGGTAATGAATTGCAGCAACATCAGGATTAGGACCGGTAATCCCTACCGCAACGCAAAAATCTCCTAAAACCGCGTAATCAGTAAATACCTGGCTTGCAAAAAGGGTTGCGATAACTCCTGCAAGGACACCCTTTCCGAAGTCCAGAATAAAAACCGCTGATCCACCCACTTTGCCAAGCGTTCTCATGGCGTTTGTTGTGCCAATGTTACCTGAACCATGCTCGCGAACATCGGTGTGGTAAAACACTCGAGAAATAACAACACCCCAAGGAATCGATCCAAGCAAAAAGGCAATAAGAAACAACAGGGCAAAAAAACCAATACAAGAAAGCATCTGTTAGTCCTTCTTCTTAAACTTCATACGAATAGGGGTTCCTTCAAATCCAAAAGTGGAGCGCAAACGATTTTCCAGATAGCGTTCAAAGGAAGGCTCCACCAGATCGGGATGATTGCAGAAAAACGTAAAGAAAGGTGGCTCGGTTCCCGTCTGAGTAACATACTTCAGTTTTAAGATTCGCTTACCCTTTGAAATGGTATGACCGAATTCGCGAATATCCTGCAACCAAACATTAAGACGACTGGTAGAGATAACAGAAGAGTAGTTTTGATAAGCGGTATCTATAGCACTCCAAATACGGTGAACGTTTTTGCCAGAAAGCGCCGATATCGCAATAACCGGAGCATAGCCTACAAAGGTAAGACGATCCTCGATTCGCTCACGAATTTCAGCCTTTGCCTCAGGACCTTCCACAAGATCCCATTTATTCAATAACACAACCATCGCACATCCGCGCTCGGCTGCCATACCAGCTACGCGCTGGTCCTGATCAGTAAGACCAAGCGTTGCATCAATAACAAGCAAAACAACCTGGGCACGATCGATAGCACGCATAGCGCGCACAAATCCGTAATATTCAACATCTTCATGCACAACGCTTTTCTTGCGCAAACCGGCCGTATCAACAATAGTGTAGTACGTTCCTTCGTGCTCTACGGTAGTATCAATCGCATCGCGTGTTGTACCTGCGACATCAGAAACAATAGAACGATCATTGTTGGTAAGCTTGTTGGTCAAAGAAGACTTTCCCGCGTTGGGACGCCCAATAATGGCAACATTGATCGAATCGAGCACGTCTTCTTCGGTTTTATCCTCAGGGAAAAGAGCAACGATTTCATCAAGCAAATCCCCTGTTCCGGTACCATGAAGCGCCGATACCGGATGCGGATCGCCTAAGCCAAGCTGATAGAACTCCCATAGCTCAGCTTCCTGCTTTACGCTATCCAACTTGTTGACTGCCAGCAAAACCGGCTTCTTGGAGCGGCGCAAAATACGAGCCACTTCTTCATCATCGGCGTTAATGCCCGTCTTTCCATCAACGAGAAATACGATGACATCCGCTTCTTCGGTTGCCGTAAGAGCCTGAGAGGTAATTGAGCTTTGGAATGCATCGTCGCTTCCCATTTCAATACCACCGGTATCAATGAGAGTAAACTCACGTCCGTTCCAATCGGCATTATGATACGAACGATCACGCGTCACGCCGCGCATTTCATGAACAATAGCTTCATTATTTTCTGCAAGGCGGTTAACCATGGTAGATTTGCCAACATTTGGCCGTCCTACAATGGCAACAATAGGTAATGACATAGTTACTCCTAGCTAAAGGATTCGTTTGTCTTTTCAGGCTTTCAGGATACCACGCACCTGCAACCTTCAATACTTTAAAGCGACTCTAATAAAGCGATAACACTTTCGATTTGATTATCGGGAGTAGATGCCCCTGCACTAACGCCTACCGTTTTGCACCCTTCAAACCAAGAAGGCTGAATTTCCTCAGCAGATTCAATATGATGAGCACGCGAACAGTGCTGCGAGCATATCTCGTACAAACGCGTCGTGTTTGAAGAATTGCGTCCTCCAATAACAACCATAGCATCCACTGTTTTCGCCAACGAAATAGCAGATTTTTGACGCTGAGTAGTTGCTGAGCAGATAGTATTCTTCACTTCAATATCAAGCCCTTTGCCTTCAAGAGCTACAAGAACCTCATCAAGCTTTGCCTGAGATTGGGTCGTTTGTACAACAACGCCAATGCGATGAGAAAGCGAATCAGGAATATCCTGCGCGCCACCCACAATGACGCACTCGCCTCCAGCAACACGCGCATGAGCAGAAATGCCTTCAACTTCAGGATGCCCTGCTTCACCCACAACAAGAACCTGTCGTCCTTCACGCGCCAATTTAGCTGCCGCGCGCTGTGCTCGCATCACGTGCGGGCACGTTGCATCAACAACCTGTAGCCCTTGTGCCGAAAGCTCATCAAGCACCTGAGGAACTACCCCGTGCGAGCGAATAACCACCTGATCCGCATCGATATCTGAAACCGATTGAGCAACATGAATTCCCTGCTCTTCCAGCTCAGAAACAACACGAGGGTTATGGATCAAAGGACCAAGCGTACAAACTGACGATCCTTGAGCAGATGCCTTGAGAGTCATATCGAGTGCCCGTTGAACACCATAGCAAGCTCCTGCATGTTCAGCACGAATTACTTTAAGCGTTCCCATATATGGCTCCTTTTAACCTTTCGGAGTGTAGTCTGGCAAAGTAGCAGGATCAAACGGTGCGATGGGATGCTGTTCGAACACTTCTGAATAGTCTTTTGCATCAGGGAAGAGCTCGACCATATTCACCTCGCGTGCAGGACAGTTAAAGGTAAGTGCGTAAGCCTCACGCATGGTATACCACGCACAGGCATCCATCCGTTCTTCTTTCGGCAAGAAATCAAAGGAGGCAAGCGCAATAGGCTCACCAAACCTGACGGTAACTTTTGGAAAACGAACACGCTGTCCTTTTCGTTTAATGTTGGCGACATTCTCCAACCCCAAAGGTACAATAGGCGCTTTTCCCATACGCGCAATCAAAACGGCACCCGCATGAAGTTCAGGCTTATTGCTTCCCTTGCTTCTTCGCGTTCCTTCAGGGAAAATACCAACCCATTCACCATTTTTAAGCATCCGTGCAGCGCGCTTCATAGCGGTACGATCTGCCGTATTGCGCTTGATAGGAAACGCTCCTGCACGAGAGATAATCTCACCTAAAAAATTCTTTCCTGCTCTAAACAAAGAATCGCGTGCCATCAAACGAAGCCACGCACGCGGACGAACCGAAAGAAACGCCACAATAACATCAAGATACGAATAATGCGGCGCGATCAAAACCGCACCTGTTGTTTTTCCCTTAAACTTATCGATTACCTCCTGGTTTTCGATCTTCATACGGAAAAGAGTTCGAAAACCAGCATTTAAAATACCTGCAATGATATAGATCAATAAGCGAGGAACATGATTTGTCTGATCATTGCCCATACAGGGACGATCCCAAAATTCCTCATGTACGCTAAACAACATCGACGATATCCTAGCTTTCCCTACAAGTTATTCCTACATCTTTGCATGCGCACGGCCGCAAATAATAGCAATAATCTCTTCAATATATTTACCCGTAGAGTCAATGCAGAGCGCATCGTCTGCCGGACGCAAAGGAGAAGTAGCGCGACTTGAATCCAACTCATCGCGGCGAACGATATCGGCAAGCACTTCGTTGTAATCGATAGAGCCTACCCCACGATCAACGTTTTGACGCACACGACGATGAGCGCGCTCTTCAGGAGAAGCGCTCAGATAGATTTTCACTTCAGCACCAGGAAACACAACCGTGCCAATATCGCGCCCCTCAACAACATAATTGCCTTCAGAGCCAATACGACGCTGCTGATCAACTAAGGCCTGCCTTACTTCAGGCACCGCTGATACCGCCGAAACGCTCCTATCTATTTCTGCTGTGCGAATTTCGTTAGTAATTTCTTGGTTATCACAAAATACCTGCTTTGGCACAGGGTTACCCTCTTCGTGTCCAAAGCTAATCGTATGAGTGCGAGCAATTTCAGCAAGAGCAGGCTTATCTTCAAGCGAGATCCCCTCAGACAAAGCCTTCCATGCAACAGCGCGATACATTGCCCCTGTATCTAAACAGGAAAATCCAAGCTTTTTCGCAACAGCCTTTGCCACAGTCGATTTTCCAGCGCCTGATGGCCCATCTATAGCAATAATCATTAGGCAAGCCCTCTCAAAACTTCCAAGAAACGGGGGAAACTTACTGAAATACAATCAAAATCAACGATATCCACTGCATTCTGAGAGCACAATCCAACCAAAGCCCACGTCATCGCAAGACGATGATCTTTGCGCGAATCAAATACAAGTCCCTGTGGTATCTCCAGATCAGGTTGGCCTTCGATATAGAGATTGTCATTTTCAGCCCAGGCATTTACCCCTAGCTGGCCTAGGCCCTCGATGATAGCTTCAAGGCGGTTGGATTCCTTTTTGGTAAGTTCGCTTACCCCACGAAATACCGTGATACCTGAAGCATGAGCAGCAACAAGCGAAAGTACAGGAATCTCATCGATCTCTGAGGCAATATGCTGGGAAGGAACTTCGCATCCGCGAAGATGAGAAGTATAGGCAGCCTCAATTATGCCAATAGGCTCCTTGCCTTCAGCAGTAAGATAACGAACCTCGATCGAGGCACCCATACGCTCAAGGGTGCGAATAAAGCCCACACGACCGGGGTTGAGGCTTACGTTTTCAATCTGAATCGAGCTACCTGGCTTGAGCAGTGCCGCGCAGATTAAAAAGGCAGCAGAAGAAGGATCTCCCGGTACATCAACCTCGTTGGCATGAAGGGTAACTGGGCCCTGAACAGAAGCGCGACGAAAAGCCATTCCCGCCTTCACCCCAAATTCAGGCAACATCAACTCGGTATGATTGCGCGAAATGGCCGGTTCGTTGATAACCGTCTCGCCTGTTGCGCCTAAACCAGCAAGAAGAACTGCTGTTTTAAGCTGAGCTGAAGCCATAGGAGAATCGTAGGTAATAGCCTTGAGATCAGGTGTACCTATCACCGTGACCGGCAGTGTTTCGCACGCTTCAGGCTCAAAGCGAACACCCATTTTCATAAGCGGAGCAATGATGCGGCGCATGGGGCGTTTTTTCAGCGAATCGTCTCCGGTAATTTCTACCCTGATATTCCAAGGCGCCACAATACCCATAAGAAGACGGGCTGTGGTACCCGAATTGCCACAATCAATAGGTCCTTCTGGCTGGGTAGGGCCTTTTGCTCCCCATCCGGTAATGCCACCTGCAAGAGAGCCATCGATCTGGCGCTCAAGAGCGATGTTAGCACCTAAGGCAGACATCGCCGCAATGGTAGAGCGGACATCAGCAGAATTCAAAACCCCCGTTAAACGAGAAGTACCTTCTGCCATAGAAGCAAACATAACAGCGCGATGAGAAATAGATTTATCCCCAGGCACCACCGCTGCCCCATCAAGAGGATGGGCAAGAGGTTCAATGCGAGTCGTGTTTGGTGAAGTCATAACTACTCCTTAAACAAAGGGTTGAATGAAACACTAAACCCAGCTTTTATAAGCTGCGTTGAAAGTTTTCCGATATCACCTTCATCAGTAAGAATCAGATCAAGGACCGCACTTGACGAGGTAATGTGATCTATATCTATAGACTGTACGTTACAACCTGCCTTTGATGCAATAGTTGTTATTTCTGCAATTACGCCAGGACGATTGGTAAGAGGGATACGCACTTCCAGCAAATCTTCTGTTGCGGGAACCCATTTAGCAGGAAGAGCCCGACGGGCCTGCGCGGCACGATCAAGAAGTGATGTGAACTGAGGCTTATCCCCTTCACGAAGCGTATCAGCATAGTCCTTCAAAATACCCTGAATTTCATCAAGTCCTTCGACGATAGCTTTGCGATTATCGAACGCAATGCCGGTCCATAGGGCAGGAGAGCCCGCCGCAATGCGCGTTGAGTCTTTGAAGCCGCCTGCCGCAAGACGAAACAGCGCTTCCTGATCGCCTGCATGACGAACCGCCAATTCCACCAGAGACGATGCTACAAAATGGGGAACATGACTTACGATAGCTACCACTTCGTCATGGGTATCACGAGGAAGTGCCACTACACGCGCGCCAAGGCCGGTAAGCATTTCATGCAAATCGGCGTAGTCCTGAGGTGAAGTTGCCTCATCGGGGCACAAAACCCAATGAGCACCCTGGAACAAATCCTCACGTGCAGCAGCAATACCACTCTTTTCCGAACCCGCCATAGGATGACCTGGAATATATTTTTCGGGATGAGGCAGTATATCTTTTGCCTGCTGACTTACGAGAGCCTTCGTCGAACAGGTATCACTCACAACCCCATTAAAATCATGATCGGCAATAAGCTTAAAGTAATCAGCAACTACTGGAACCGGAGTTGCAATCATCACCAAGTCGCAGCGCGAAAACGCCTCGGATAAATCATCAGTTGCAAGGAAGCCCTCATTGATCCATCCACGTTCCTTGGCTTCGTCGAGAGTCTCTTGAGAAATATCTACCCCAATACTATAAGAATCAGGATACGCTTCGCGATATGCCATCACAAACGATGAGCCTATCATCCCAAGACCAATTGTCATAATTGAAGTAAAACGCGTATCCATAATTCTAAATTCCTTTTACCTTTCCCTTATTTTGTGTGAGATCTTCAAAGAAAAGGCCGCACACAAACATTTTTCGTTAACGTAAAAGTGTACCATTGCTTAGCCAATCGAAGATCTAAGCTGTGCTACCTCTTCTTCTGAAAGCACCCGATAGTCCCCTTCGGCAAGTTTCCCTAAACTGAGAGGTCCAAATTGAGCACGACGAAGCCGTATAACAGGATGACCTACTGCCTCACACATACGCTTCACTTGCCGCTTTTTTCCCTCATGAATAGTAAGGGCTAGAAGCGTTGAGGTTTTATCTTGTTTCAAAACAGAAACACGGGCAGGAGCGGTAAGACCATCTTTAAGAGAAACACCCTTTTCCAACGTTGAAAGAGATGCGCGGGATGGATGGCCCTTCACTAAAGCGTGATATTCCTTGTCAACATGAAAGGAGGGATGACAAAGCGCATTACCTAATTCTCCATCGGTGGTAAACAACAAAAGTCCCGTGGTGTCAAAATCAAGCCGCCCAATCGGAAACAGACCGGGATAGGTGTCCAAAGGCACCAATTGAGCAACACAAGGCCTTTGACGATCATCCTTCATGGAAGTTAAGTAGCCAGCTGGTTTGTTAAGCATCAACACCACCGGCTTTTCCCCAACAACTACGCGCTTACCATCAACCGTTACTTCGTCTTTTTCGGGGTCTATTTTTACGCCGAGCTCAGTAATAACCTGTCCGTTGATACAAACATGACCCTCAACGATAAGTTTTTCACTTGCTCTTCTACTGGCAACTCCTCCGCGAGCAAGAAACTTTTGCAAGCGTACTAAGCTATCACTTGTCTTTTCACTCGTCGTCTTCATCAAAAACCAGCTCGTCAAAGTTAATTTTTTCCACAGCGCCCACCCCTGCTGCAAGCGCATCGGAGAGCATTGTTTGCATGGCCTCTTGCATCGATTCGGCATGAGCTAAATCTTCGACCGTCTTATCCGTATCATCGTGCAAAGAATAGGTTTCATCTTCTGGACGAACGATATTCAAGCGCTCCGCAATAAAAGCACGCGTTTCTTCATCGGGTGCAAACGATTCAAGAGGTGGCAGATCGGCCACAGAGCGAAGACCGAACTTTTCCAAAAATGTCGTGGTTGTAGCATAGAGTACCGGGTTACCGGGAGCATCCTGGGTGCCTGCCTCTCGCAAAAGCCCTTTTTCCACCAAGGAATTTATAGAGCTATCAGAACTTACTCCGCGCACTGAAGCAACTCCATTGCGCGTTATAGGCTGACAATACGCCACTACTGCAAGCGTTTCTAAGGCGGCCTGAGATAACCTGCGCGTATCCCATGATAAGACGTATTTTTCTATCAATTCGTGATAGCGAGGATGCGAATACAGCCGCCAGCCGCCCGCTACCTCACGAAGCTGAATACCACGCTCATCCTGCTCAAAGCTGCGCTGCAATTCCTCAAGTATCTCCTGGATATATGCAGGATCAACTTCGAGCATATCGGCAAACGTAAGAACAGTAACAGGCTCATCGGTAACAAAAAGCATCGCTTCTAGAGCACCAGCTACCCATGACTTTTCAGAATCTAACATTATGCTTCCTCAATCACCGAATCGAATTCGTTTTCCTGGTCAAGAATTTGGCGATTTCCGCCTTTTACAAAGTTAATTTCAATATCCCCAAACAGCTCATCTTGACGTAAGGAAACCATGTTGCGTTTAAACAATTCCAAAATTGCTAAAAACGTGACCACAATAATATGGGCATCGTCTTCAGCTGATACAAAATCAGAAAAATGAGCTTGCCCCTTTTCGCACACATAATCGTAAACGTGACGCACCTGTGTCTCTACCGGAATAACTCGAGCCGCAATATGTTCTGACTCAAGCAAAAACACATCACGCCGCGCGATACAAGCTGCACAGAGCTGCCCGAGCTTTTCTATCTTGACCCCTTTCAAATAGTCAGGCACCAAGGTAAGAAACGACCGATCAGGACCAAAGGGACGCGCATGCATACGCTCTTCCGCCTCAAAACGTGCCTGCAAGGCATTGGCGGCATTTTTGAACTTTTTATATTCCAAAAGATGATCCACCAGTGCATCACGCATTTCACCAGGTGAAAGGTCTTCATCAAAAACATCATCTGATTGCTCTGATTCCTCGTGAGGTATCAGACTTGCCGCTTTGATTTCCAAAAGCGTTGAAGCAACCAAAAGAAAATCGCTCGCAACGTCAAGATCAACATTTCTCATACGTTGCACTTCAGAGAGATATTGATCGGTAATTTCTGACAAAGAAATAGAACCGATATTAACCTTCTGGCGACTAACCAAATAAAGCAGCAGATCAAAAGGACCTTCAAAGCTTTCTATGCGAACGCGATAAGACATGCTTATCCACGTCCCTCTTCGTCAAGTCCTTCAAAATCGTTTTGCCTGAGCGCCTCGTAGATACCGAGCGCAGCAGCGTTGGAAAGGTTAAGAGAGCGAAGCCCCTCACGCATCGGGATGCGAACGCATTCATCGGCATGCTCATCAAGTATTTCATCATCAATTCCCCGGCTTTCACGGCCAAAGATTAGATAGACTTCCCCGTCATATTGCTGATCGCAATACGAACGATGAGCTTTCCCTGTAAAGAAATACATTTTTTTGCCTGCGTATTGCTCTAAAAACTGCTGAGTACTTGCATGGCGAACAATCGTAACCTTATCCCAATAATCAAGCCCCGCACGCTTCATATTCCTCTGCGTGGCTCGAAAACCCATGGGCTCCACCAGATGGAGTGTTGCTCCGGTGCAGGCACAAGTACGGGCGATATTGCCCGTATTCTGAGGAATTTCAGGCTCAAAAAGCACCACATGAAGATCTAGGCTCATGACAGAGCCTCCTTACTCTTTTTCATTTCTTCTTCTATTTCCTCAGAAAGCATAATCCATTCTTCCTCATGAGCCGCAAGAGAGGCTTTGAGCTTGGCATGTTCGGCAATCACATCGCTTGAAGCATCTTCATTCATGTAGAAATCAGGATCCGCCAAAAGTGCCAGTATTTCTTCCATGCGCGCAGATTCGCGTTCGATGAGCGTATCGAGTTCTTTTACGCGTTTGCGCTGGTTTTTCAAAGCAGCATACGCACGATTGCGGGCTTGTGCCTCAAGACGCTTTTGCTCTTTAGATTTCGGCGCCGATCCCTTTGGTGCCGTAAGGCCTTCTGTTACCGAACGCGAAGCAGATGCCTGTGATCCTGTTTGAGTGGATGCTTGTCCTGTTTTCGATGAGGAATCACTCTGATGAGCAAATGCCCCCGAAGCAGCTTCAGCAGGAGCCTTAGCAATACGGTTTCCCTGTACGTTTTTACCCGCCTTTGCCGAAGCGCCCTCAGCATCACTTGATAAAGCAGCAGAAGCATCTTGTTCTGCTTTGTAGAGATAATAGTCGTAGTCTCCCGCAAACGAAGTAACTTTGCCAGGCTTTATTTCGATAATACGATTTGCAACCGAGCGAATAAGGTGTCGGTCGTGGGTAATAAGCAAAATAGTACCTTCAAAATGCTGCAAGGCCTGTTCCAGGATGTCTGCACTTGCAATATCCAAATGGTTGGTAGGTTCGTCCAAGCACAAAAGCGGTTTTGGTGCTACCAACATTTTTGCAAGCGCAAGACGGCATTTTTCTCCGCCAGAAAGAACAGAAACCTTTTTATCCACATCATCATTTTGGAATAAAAACGATCCCAGCAATGTTCTTACCTGAGAAATACTCCAGCCGGGCGCTACCCCATCAAGTTCCTCAAAAACGGTGTTGTGAGGGTTAAGTTCTTCAAGCTGATGCTGCGCAAAATACGTTTTGCTGACATGCGTTCCATACTTGATGGTTCCCGAATCAGGCGTTAAAACTCCTGCTATCATTTTAAGAAGCGTTGACTTACCCGCACCATTTGGGCCTACTAGAGCAACTTTATCTCCTCGGTACAGCGACAAATCCAGTCCATCATAAATCACTTTCTCGCCAAAGGATTTATGGAGGTCTTTCACCTCAACAACAAGATCCCCCGTTCGAGGTGGTTGCTGAAAGTTAAAGTGAACGCTCTTCTTTTCAGGGGGAACCTGAATACGTTCCATCTTTTCCAATTTGCGCACGCGGTCTTGAACCTGCTTAGCCTTTGTTGCCTTATAGCGAAACCGTTCAATAAACGCTTCCATATGCGCTATTTCTTCTGCCTGTTTTGCAGCCTGTTCGCGCAAGAGCTGGATTCGCTCTTCGCGCTGCTGTAGATAGGCAGAATAGTTTCCTTTATAAAGCTGAACATGGCCCAGATCGATTTCAGCCACGCGGTCTACCATGTTATCCAAAAAGGCACGGTCATGGCTTACCACAATAACGCTACCAGAGTAGCTGCGTAAAAATCCTTCAAGCCACCGCACGCTTTCCAAATCAAGGTGGTTAGTCGGCTCGTCGAGCAGCAATACTTCAGGATTTCGTGTCAGCAGCTTGGCAAGAGCAATTCGCATCTGCCATCCACCCGAAAAATCGGTGGTGTGACGCTCCATGTCTTCTTCCCCAAAGCCAAGACCAAACAACACTGCTCGCACGCGTGATTCCAACTCGTAGCCACCCATCGACTCATAAACATCACGTGCTCGGCCGTAGGCAGAAAGCTGCTGTTCGGAGGGGTTGTCCCCCAAAGAAAGCTCTAAACTTCGTACCTTCTGCTCTTGACGCATAATTTCATGCTGGGCGGACAAAACTTCTTCAAAAATGGGATTATCGCCCATCTCGATAGCTTCCTGCTCAAGATAGCCAACTTTGGCTCCCTTAGCAAAAAGCACACGACCACTA
>USIG01000024.1 GCA_900554685.1 uncultured Cryptobacterium sp. | reverse complement strand
GACTTGGATCACAATGGTTTAGACATAGCTTCGCCATCGGAGCCTTGTCCATTTCAAACATTTCAAACTCTTTGCTGCTAACAAACGCGCACCGGGCGACGACTTTACGCATCCAAAGATATGTAAGGAAGCGAGAATCACATTCACGATCACAAACCAAAACGGCTTGGATAAAAGCAACTCTCAGCGATCAGAACTTAAACTTAGCCGTGTTGCTTTTATCTAAACTGTTTAGCGAAAAGTGAGATCAAGCGGTTCCCCTTTGCTGCAAATTGGCATGGGCACCCATTGCAAAAAATTCCTTCCTTGCCTGTCGCAAATATTCATATGCTGACGATTTATGAGCATCACTTGCGATATAGCTCACAAGGTTTTCAGCAAAAAGAGCCTTAGCGGTTTTCTTGACAGCGGAAAACTTACTTTCTGAATAGAAGTCTGCTGATACCTGAATCTTGCAGCCCGCATCAACAAATCGACGAGCCACATCAAGGCTCTCTTGAACCGGCGCATAACGCTCAGGGTGAGCGATAATAACCCGATATCCCCTACCCTGAATCTCAAAAACCATGCGCTCCCAATCACTAGGAAGGACTCTGGTAGGAAGTTCGAGAAGAAAATCTCCTGATTGGCAAGCAAGATAATCAATCCAATCAAACCCTAATTCCATGAGCTTTTTGTAGTTCACTTCAAAACCCATAGATAACCGAGGTGCCATTGAAATGTTTGCCTTGATTACTGCTTTCTGAAGTTCATCGAACGCATCCCACATAGCGTCATAATCAAACCAGGGATCCCGACAATGAGGCGTACAAACAATGGAAGTAACCCCTGCTCGCATGGCTGCTTGCACCATTTCAAGCGATTCTGCCATGTTGCGCGATCCATCATCAACACCAGGCAATATGTGACAGTGAACATCCCGCATAGATTAGTGACGCCTTCCATCTTTAGTACGATCAAAACGAGGAGCATTTTTGGAACGCTGAGCCCCTGCCTGCACTGCAGCCACCTTCCAAGACTGACTATTAGACACTGATCGTGCTGAGTTATTCAATTGGGTCGGCTGGTTTAGGGAAGCATGCTTGCTCTTTCCTCGCGGAATAGAGGGCTTCGAAAGAGATGGGTTTGAGATGGTACTATTCTTCTTCGAGTCTTTTCTGGTTTCGCGATCGGGAATTACCCGTTCATTTTTCTTGTTGTAATAAGCGTAATAATATTCCGAACTTCCACCTTCGCAGAATGTGGCACAAGCACCGATAATATGCGCTTCGGCTTTTTCAAGCTGGTCATACGCAACGAGTATTTCATCGCGTTTTGCACCACCAATCTTTACCACCATAATTACCCCATCTACAAGACGCGACAAAATGGCAGCATCCACAAACGTACCTACCGGAGGAGTGTCGAACAGAACAAAATCGTAGTTATCACAAACCAAGTCAACAAAACGAGAATAGGCACGTGACGAAAGAAGGTCCGCTGGGTTCGGAATATTTGGTTCCATATCTAAGAAGTACAAGTTTGGAACCCCTGTCGTTACAACAGCGTCTTGTATTCCTATCGACCCAGACATTACCGCATATGCCCCATTGACAGAATGCACTCCCAGCATGGCAGCAGCACTTCGATGACGCATATCAGCTTCCACAAGAAGCACGCTATTACCCGCCGTTGCAATTGCCTTAGCCAATTCAATTGTTGTTGTTGTTTTTCCTTCATTCGGAATCGCAGAAGTAACCACTATACTTTGCAAGGGAGCATCGATTGAAGCAAAACGAATATTTGCAAGCATAGTTTTTGCCGCATTTTGAACTTCAAGCATGTTTCTTTTTGCCATACAAATTGCCTCCTTTACTTAATTACGGGAATTCTGCCAATAACAGGGATATCAAGCAGTTCTTCAATTTCCTCCGGCTTACGAATACGCGTATTTACCATATCCATGACAACCACAATGAGAACCGCAACTACAATGCCTGAAAGAAAAGCTATTGCTACATACAAAGGGCGACGTGGGCCAGATGGCTCCGTAGGAGCAGAAGCTTCGTCAATAACATTCACCGCTTCAACATCCATAATCTCCTGAGCCACTGTATTGGTGGTGTTCGCTAAACCATTAGCAATAGCAGCTGCAGAATTAGGAGTATTGCCCGTAACTGAAATGGTAATGAGTCGTGTTTCAGTCGAGCTTGTCACCGCAACGTCATAGTTACGAATCTCATCCGCATCCATATTGAGTTCTTCTGCAGTCTGATTAAGCACGCGATCACTTTTAATGAGCTGAGCAACATCATTTGAAAGCATCTGGCTTGCCGAAAGGTCGGTAGAGAGCGTGGCACTACCTGTCATTTCGGTGGAATTAGCCAAAACATACATTGAGGCACTTGCTGTATAGGTATTCGCTAACATAGTCCAACAGAAAACTGCTGCAACAACAGCAAAGATGATTGGCAGCGCAATAACCAGTTTGAGATGTTTTCGAATTATTTGCAGTAGCTCTAATAGACTCATTTCTATTCCTTTAATTATTTACCTGCGTATTCTTGGTAAGTACATTTGCTTTGCTAGGATCCTGGCCAGTATCAACCATCTGCATCATGTTTTTCCATTCGTCTTCTAATGTGATGGTGTAGGACACCCCATCAATGGTTTGAGTAGTGGATGGAACCATGCACGAATAGAAGTAATAGTGCTCAGCTGATCGAAACGTTTGAGCCAACTCAATAAGCTCGTTAAGGTCATAATCGGTAGAAACACAACTTGCTAAAGACTGAATGGTTCCAGGAAGCTCAGTTGGCGGAAGAGATAAAATGGTATCCGCCAGTGCTTGAACTAAGATACGTTGGTTTTCTGCACGCTGAAAATCGCCTTCGTTGTAACCGTAACGCTCGCGAGCAAAGGCGAGAGCTTGCTCACCGTTTAAACGCTGCATGCCGGCATTTAGTTCAACGCCAGTATTAGAAGCTCCGGTCTGGTTGTTAGATATCGGAATATCTACCCAAATACCACCGAGCTGATCTACTACAGCCTCTAGTTCATTGAAATGAATTTCAGCATAATGGGAGATATCCACCCCGGCTAAGTTCTCTACTGCCTTAACAGCTCCTGCAGGTCCTCCAAAGGCATAGGCGGCATTAATCTTTTGAGTGCCATGCCCTTCAATCTCTACCTTGGTATCACGAGGAATAGAAACAAGCGTCGCTTTTCCCACATTGGCGTCAACACGAACCAAAATCATAGTATCTGAACGAGAAGCGGTATCTGCATCTCGGGCATCTGAGCCTAATAACAAGATATAGAAGGGTTCCTGTGCACTACTTTCACTCAATACTGAATTTAATTCGGTTTGTTGTTCGGAATCTAACTTCATGGAATCTGACAGAGAACCCATGTAGGCAGCTATAGCTATGCCAACACCAATGCAAAGAACGACAATAGCCGCCAGAACAATAAGAATAATTTTTAAGGCTTTACCATGCTTCTTGCGCTTCTTGCGAACACGAATTAGCTCTTGGTCGTCTAACGAAGGAGCAGCCTCTTCAGTACTGGACGCCTGTTCCCTTTGGTCTTCACGAGAAGAAAAAGGCTCCGTTTCCGAAGCTTCTAGGGTCTCTCCTTTTTGATTCTCGGGTGAACTATGTAAGCCATGTTTAGCCAAAACTAGTAAAACAATTCCTTCAATATGCAAATCTATGTCTTAAACCAACATTCAAAGCCACAAACAACGCAGCGAAGTCCAGTTTCGTTAACGTTTGAATGCACTCGCGCCCTTTTCGCGGTACAACGCACACCATCCTTTAATTCGGTTTCGATTAAGGATTCCGTAGCGTTGCATCACTTCAACGACTGAAACTCCCTGCTCTCTGTCTTTTACGGCAGCTAGCTTAATGTCTGGGGAATAGGACTCCTTTGAAGCATCTACTCCGCAAAGCGCATCGCTACCCAATGCTCTCCAGGTATAAGACCAATCGCGCATGGTTTCTCTATTTACGCCAAGCTCAGTAGAAACCGCTTTGTATCCGTAGCCCTGCTCAAAAAGATCAGCAGCCTTACGCCTAGTTTCCTTGCTCCAATACATAGCAATTTCTCCACCTAAATAAGCAAAACGCCTGAACAGCACTAGAAAATTGATGCGGGCTCGCTCGAGAATCTTTATCTGCTATCTGAATAAGAGCTTCAACTTTTTTGAAAAGCCGGTTAGAAAAGCCGACTTTTATTACTGCCTATTTTCCGCTTGCAATACCAGAAACTCTTTCAGGTAATTTCTTAAATATCCCCAGGCGAAACCGCAAATTTTCTATGCAGTGACTTAGTACCAGCTCACCTTAACACGAACGTTAACAAAAGTTCGACATTTCTTACCAACATTTTCCTCATATGACACATATTTGTGCACTTATGACTGGGTACTACCGTGAATAGATTTACAAGAACTATTTGTCCTCATTACGCCATTTGTCAAAAGTGATACGACTTACCCCTAAGCACTTCGCGGCATAGGTTTTTGAAATCTCTCCTGTTTCATACCTGCTTCTTATTAAAGAGTAATCTTGAGGCTTTGCTTTAGGTGGCCTTCCAAACTTCTTCCCACGTGCCTGCGCTGCAGCAATTCCTTCTGCTTGACGCTGCCTAATATTTTCTCGCTCGATTTGAGCCACATAAGAAAGAAGCTGTAATACCAGATCAGAAATAAATGCGCCCGTCACTCCACTGACGACATTGTTGGATGGACGAGTATCAAGTAAAGGCATATCTAACACTACAATGCTAACGCCGCGACGATGAGTTAAATAATGCCATTGCTCAATAATCTCAGTATAATTTCGCCCCAATCTGTCAACACTTGTGATAACTAGCACATCTCCTGCGGTGAGCCTCCTCATAAGCCTTTGATAATACGGTCTATCGAAACTTGCACCTGTTGCCTTGTCGGCATATATCCTTCTTTCTGGTATTGGAAAAACCTTGAGCGCATCTAGTTGACGATCAAGGTTTTGATCTCTGCTCGATACACGAGCGTACCCATACTCTGCCATGCTTTTCTCCTTTAATTCACTATCTGAACAATAGAAAATAGGCACTCTACCAGGATTCAATCCAGAAAGTTCTACTCTTCTGGCACTCCGGTAGAAAACAAAGCCCAAACTTTCATACCCCCCTCTAAAGACTCCCAGTGAACCTTATCGGGCTATACCACCTTATCGTCTGATTGTCTCAATCCCCATACATCAAAAAGCGTCCGAAGAATTACTCTTCAGACGCTTATATATGGTGTCTTTCTTATTTGAGTTGCTTTGACGAGCTCGCACTTCTGCGCTTGTGCAAATTCCTTATACCAATTAAATGAACTTACATGGGCACTCATCTCGTCATATTAGTGGCCTACATTGCACCGTATGACTTCATTGGTGCATCTACACAGCAGCCAATGCCTGATCAATATCGGCAATCAAATCTTCAGTTGCCTCAATACCACAGGAAAGACGAATCAAGTCTGGGCTGATACCCGCTGCCTTCAATTCTTCGTCGTTCATCTGACGATGGGTTGCATTAGCTGGGTGCAAGACACACGTACGAGCATCGGCAACATGGGTGGCAATTTGGGCAAGCTTCAAATTCTTCATAAAGGTTTCCGCACCAGCACGACCACCTGCAACACCAAAGCTTACAACGCCGCAACCACCATTGGGCAGATACTTTTGAGCAAGCTCATAGTACTCATCACCTGGCAATCCGCTATAGCGAACCCACGATACCTTAGGATGTGCCTGCAAATATTCTGCTACTGCCTGGCCATTCTTTACATGCTGAGCCATACGAACATGTAAGCTTTCCAGCCCCATGTTCAGCAAAAACGCATTCTGAGGTGATTGGATAGAACCAAAATCACGCATCAGCTGAGCGGTTGCCTTCGTAATAAAGGCTCCCTCAAGGCCAAAACGCTCTGTGTAAACCACGCCATGATAGCTTTCGTCAGGCGTAGTAAGACCAGGGAATTTGTCGGCATACTTATTCCAGTCAAACTTACCAGAATCAACGATGCAGCCGCCTACCCCACAGCCATGACCATCCATGTACTTGGTTGTAGAGTGGGTGACAATGTCTGCACCCCATTCAATAGGACGACAATTTACCGGAGTTGGGAAGGTGTTATCCACAATCAAAGGCACACCATGTTCGTGCGCCGCCTTAGCAAAACGCTCAATATCAAGCACTGAAAGAGCAGGATTAGCGATAGTTTCTCCAAAGACCGCCTTGGTGTTAGGACGGAAAGCCGCCTGCAGTTCTTCATCCGAACAATCAGGAGTAACGAAGGTACACTCAAGACCCATACGTGCCATCGTGTGCGCAAATAAGTTATAGGTACCGCCATAAATAGCCGACGAACACACGACATGATCGCCATTGCCAGCAATATTAAACACCGCGAAGAAGTTAGCCGCCTGGCCAGACGAGGTAAGCATTGCTGCTGTTCCGCCTTCAAGCTCGCAGATTTTATTGGCGACATAGTCGTTGGTGGGATTTTGGAGGCGCGTGTAAAAATAGCCCGACTCTTCCAGGTCAAACAACTTGCCCATGTGCTCACTCGTATCATATTTCCAGGTGGTGCTTTGATAGATTGGCACCTGACGAGGATCACCATCACCAGGATGATAACCGCCTTGCACGCAAATGGTACTAATTGACTGCGTCATGCTTTCTCCTTTGATCTGCTATCTCTGTTGCGTTGTATGCGTAATAGAAGATGAAGCGTTTTAGTTTTAGTTTTAGTTCTAGTTCTAACGTATGTCTTGAGATTATAGAGCGCGTCCTTACGCGTTTTGGTTACCTGTTCATTTCAGGCGAAAGTATTTTTCTATAACCAGCTATAGAGTAGCAGGTCAGCATGGCAACGACAGGTTTTGTCGCGTACAATCAAGACACAATCTATAGGTCTTTCTACTGAACAGGCAACGCACAACACTTTTCCTGATCATGTTTGTATTGCCCGTTCTACTCATAGCGAATAAGGAGCACTTCATGCCTATCAGAATTCCTGATACCCTTCCTGCAACAGGGGTACTTGAAAGCGAAAACATCTTCGTAATGACCGAGCATCGCGCCATTCATCAGGATATTCGTCCCCTAAAAGTTCTCATCTTGAACCTGATGCCCCTCAAAATAGAAACCGAAACACAGATATTGCGAAAGCTTTCCAACACCCCACTTCAGGTAGATATTGATCTTTTACAAACTGTCACTCATCACTCGTCACACGTGCCCGCCGAGCACTTAAAGTCGTTCTACGTAAGTCTGGAAGACATTCAAGACAAGCACTATGACGGCATGATTATCACAGGCGCTCCTGTCGAAAAGATGAAATTCGAAGAGGTGGACTACTGGCCTGAGCTTTGCAAAATCTTTGAATGGGCAAAGACAAATGTGTTTTCTACCCTGTATTTGTGCTGGGGTGCCCAAGCAGGAATTTACTATCACTACGGTGTTGAAAAGCACCTTCTCCCCGAAAAAATGACGGGAGTGTTTGAGCATCACATCCTAAAGCCAAGCTCTCCTCTCGTAAGAGGTTTTGATGACGTAGTCTATGCGCCTCATTCTCGTTATACCGGTGTAAAGGCAGAAGACATTGCCGCAAAGCAGGACCTAGAGCTTATTGCGGTATCAGATGAAGCAGGTGTCTTTATCGCAAAAAGTACCAACTCTCGTCATTTCTTCGTATTCGGACACCCCGAATACGATACCGACACGCTGGCAAACGAATACTTCCGCGATGTGAAAAAAGGACTGAATCCTGTCCTTCCAAAACACTACTTCCCTAACGACGATCCCAGCAAGCGTCCGGTTTCAAATTGGCGCGCCGCCGCACAACTGCTCTACACCAATTGGCTTAACTATTATGTCTACCAGGCAACGCCTTACGATATCAAGCAGGTGGGAGCCCACTAGCTGGTTGCTTTTCAACCAGCTGCTTTTTCAATAAGCCAGCTCCCAACTAGCCTTGAACTCGAATTACGGAAGGTTCGCCTCCTGTTACCACTCCCTCAAGGGCAAGAATTTCATCGATTGCCTTGCGGACGCTGCGCTCTTCTGCGGTGTGGGTTACAAAAACCAAATCCACATCTTCACGTGCTGCAGTGCCACGTTGGGTAACCGTGCGAACCGAAACACCATTGTTGGAGAAAATATCAGCTGCTGCTGCTAATACACCAGGACGGTCTGCCACAACAAAGCGAATGTAGTATTTCGTATGAAGTTCCTCCATGGAGATAAGAGGAATGTGATCAGTGCACGTACAGCCCACAATAGGCTTGATACCCATTTGGACATGACGCGCCACCTCAAGAACATCACCCATTACCGCACTTGCTGCAGGACCAGCACCTGCACCTTCACCGAAGAACATAGTTTGTCCAACAGCATCTCCTTCGACAAAGATTGCATTGAATACCCCATTTACGGTAGCCAGCTGATGATCTTCAGGAATCATCGTAGGATGTACGCGAACGTCAATACCTTTTTCGGTACGACGAGCATGAGCCACAAGTTTTACCACGTAACCAGAATCATGCGCCATCGCCAAATCAACAGGAGAAATTCGACGAATACCTTCGGTATAGACCTGGTCCATAGTTACTCGAGAATTAAATGCAATAGAAGCCAGAATAGCTATCTTTGCCGCCGCATCAAGACCATCAACATCTGCCGTTGGGTCCGCTTCGGCAAAACCACGCTCCTGCGCTTCTTTAAGTGCTGCATCGTAATCAAGGCCATCTTCATCCATGCGGGTCAGCATGTAGTTTGTGGTGCCATTAACAATGCCCATAATGGAATCGATTTGATTTGCAATAAGAGAATGTTTGAGCGGATCAATAATAGGAATACCGCCACCAACACTTGCTTCAAAAGCAATTTCTACGCCTTTTTCTTCTGCAAGGCTCATGATCTCTTCGCCAACGGAAGCCATGATGGCTTTATTGGCCGTAACCACCTGTTTTCCTGCAGAGAGGGCATCCTTGATTACTTCTTTGGCGATTCCTGTTCCACCAATAAGCTCAACGACGATATCGATTTCGGGGTCATTGATGATGTCGTGATAATCCTGGGTAAAGATATCCTGTAAGCCACGTGAAATTGCTGGCTGAGGATTACGCGAGCATACGCGAGCCAATTCAAGATCAATACCAAAATGGCGGAGAAAATCTTGCTTGTGGTTGCTCAAAATATCAAGGCAACCGCCGCCAACCGTGCCCGTTCCAACCAAGCCAATCTTGACAGCCATGTATAAGTCCTTTCTACGTGATACAGGACCACCCGATAAGAAAAAGCTAAAGATACTTTCTTGAAGCACCGCTACAGGTTCTCTTTCTTACGGGTCTTCCATGCAAGTATTTGCATTGTATACAAGTTGCGCCCTCTATCCGTTCTGGCATCAGAGAGCGCAACAAAGTTCACGGTATCAGGCAACCCTTATCATCTTGTACGGCAGTACAACTTCTTTGCGTATAGTGATCTTTTTTAATCTTACGATCATAAGAGTGCCTTCCTGAGGTTTGCGAAATTAATCAATATCGCATGCCATAAGATCATCGTACGTTTCACGACGCGTCACAAGGCGAGCAACGCCATCCTTCACAAACACAATGCCCGGACGAGGCTGGCCGTTGTAGTTGCTCGACATCGAATGGCAGTACGCACCCGTACCAAACACGCATACAATATCGCCAAGATCAGGATGTTGAATGGAAGCATCGAGCGCCACCGCATCGCCGCTTTCGCAATGCTTACCGCAAAGCGTAACAATTTCAGTGCGTGGCTGACCTGCCTTGTTCGCGATAACAGGCTCATATTCTGCATGATAGAGCGCCGTGCGAATGTTGTCGGACATGCCACCATCAATAGCAACGTACTTACGAATACCAGGCAATGTCTTCAAAATACCTACGGTATAAAGCGTCACACCTGGCGTTGCCACCAACGAACGACCTGGCTCACATACCAATCGGGGTTCTTTGAGGCCATATTTTTTGCATGCCTTAATCATTTCTGAGGTGGTAATTTCCGCGAAATCCTCAATAGAGGAAGGTTTGTCTTCTGCGGTATAGGCAATACCCAAACCACCACCTACATCGATTTCGTCTACTTCGTAGCCATAGGTTTCTTTAACGCGATGAGCAAATTCAACAATGACATCTATTGCCTCACCGAAAGAATGCAGAGCGAAAATTTGAGAACCGATGTGCATATGAAAGCCAGCGAGACGAACATTAGGAGCGTCGAGTGCATCACGAACGCACGTAAAAGCAAAGTCTTCACGCATGGTGAAACCAAACTTTGAATCCTCGCAACCAGTGCGGATGTATTCGTGAGTATCAGCTTCAACACCAGGAGTAATACGCATATAAATATCTTGCGTTACTCCCATTTCCTGTGCGATTGCCGACACGCGAGAAAGTTCGATTCGCGAGTCTACGACGATACGACCTACTCCCGCCTCAATAGCTTCACGCAATTCCTGAGGGGTTTTATTGTTGCCGTGAACGATTACACGATCCATCGGGAAATTCACCGCGCGTGCAACCGCCAATTCTCCGCCACCAGAAACATCCAGGCACATCCCGTGCTGATCTGCGAGGCGACAAACAGCCTTATTAAGGAAAGCCTTGCTTGCATAGGCAATATCTGAATTGGGATAGCGAGTTCTAAAAGCATCACGATAGGTGTCCATACGATTGATAAGATCGGCCTCATCATAGACATACAGCGCGGTGCCGTATTCATGAGCAAGCTCAACCATGTCGACGCCACCAATAAACAGGTGATCGTCCTTTACTTCTGCGGTCATGGGCAAACAGGCGCCCAATTCCATAGTGGTTCGATTGTCAGCTTGCTTGTTGATGTTAGATGCGGGAAGAGACATATATTCATTCCTTGTTATCCGGGGACTGTTATATACGCGATTGGAAGCCCAATCACTTTCTCTGGTTCCCGTTAATCATACCGTCCCTTGAGAATTTATGAACCCACAAGAATATCTTTGGTTAGCTCATTGCTAAAACAGGGCAAGAAATCGATCAAGCAACGTTTCTTCCTGCTCTGGTTCTTCAACAACTTCTGGCTCATCAACCTTTAAAGGATCGGTCATCATAACGAATTGCACCAGTGTAACATTCGTATTTTTCGAGCTGGTAAAACTTGCAGGCTCGAAATCAGATTTGTCGTACGTAGACATAAGATTGTCTATTTCAGCCTGCACCGCATCAGGGATTCCTTGAGTCTGTTGCGCAAGACTTTGAGTACCCTGAGCGAAATCACTTACACCAAGAGCAAGATCTCCCGTTCCGCCTGCCAGCTGATCAAGTCCTTTTGCAAGTTCTTGCGTTCCTGCATCAAGAGAAGCACTTGCTCCAAGAAGTGAGGAAGTATCGCTTGTTGATCCCAACCCATCGGCAGCGCTCTCAAGCGCCTGAGCTGCACCCTGAGAAGCAATTTGGGTAGAAGTCAGCGTTGTGAGGTTTTTAAGCGCATCTGTCACCGCCGTCTCATAAGATGTTCCTCGCAAGGCTGAAGCCGCCTGCGCTAAAGCATCCTCATCGGTAATTCCCCCTTCATCTTCATGTTCAGCAAGAATCTTTTCGTATTCCCGAGCATAGGCAGCCGCATAAGCCCCTAATGCGGTCTCGTACTGAGCATAAGCAGCCTCTATATCTTCTGACGAAGTTGAAGTAGCTGCCTGTTCTGCGCTATCGCGCAAGCCCTGTTGATAGGCACGCAATCCTTGCGTCATCTGCGCAGTGCCCGTCGCAAGCTTTGCGGCGCCAGCTGCAGCCTGCTTAGTTGCTGCATCTACCTTATCGGCACCACTTGCAAGACTTTGTGCTCCTTCATGAACTTGCTCTGTTCCCTCAATGAGTCCATCAAACTGCGCTATAAGGCTATCGGTATTGGGAAAATCAAGCGCCATCGAGAAAGGAATTGCAGCAAAGCTTATACCATCCATCTCGAAATCACTGACTTCAGCAGTTAAAGAAACATTGCCTTCCTTGCCAGGCATAACCATAAAGCTTGCCGTTACATCCGAACCCGAAAGCGCAAGGGAGCCCTGATCTGTCTTAACTTCAAAAGCTTGCTCCATGGGCAAAGTGCAGGTTATCTGCATCAAATAGTTTTCAAAATACCGAGGATCAACGGAAGTGTTTTGCGTTGTTGCTATCGTCAACTCTAAATGCCCACTTTTCCCCGCCAGATCATTAGGCGCTATTTCCTGTCCATCGAGGAAATACTTTACTGAAATGTTCCAAGGAAGCTGGGCGTTAGGCAAACTGCCCTGGTAGGAAAATTCACCTTGCGGCATGGTAAATACCACCGAGTCGGAAAGCTGCGTAATCTGCGAGGTGTCCGTAAGATTAGTTACCTGATCGTAGTTGCCGAAATCTTGAATGCTCTTTTGTTCGTTTCCCTCAAAAACATTCACTACATAGGTACTCTTATCCATCCCCGCATTATCAAGCGCGGCATACACTACCTCTTTCTTTTCCGCACTGCCCACCACATCGGCAACCGTTAAGGCTCCGCTTGCCTGTCCTTGAATAACATCGTTTTCTTGCGCCGATTCCTGCGCATTCAGCACAACAGGACCAGCAGTAATCGGCAGGGCAAACACAACAAGAGCAAGCGCAATCACGAGCGCACGGCCTTTCAGGCGCAGACGCGTTTTCGCGGAGGTATCGCGATGCTTTTTGCCAACCTTTTCATGAGACTTCTCACTCGAAGAGTGCCTTGTCTGATATGAGCTTGAGTAGTGCATGGTCTCTACTCCTCTTTCGTACGGTCATAGGTCGAGTTCGTATAGGTTTGAGCCGAAGTGGTTCTAGAAGATTCATTCAAAAGTTTGTGCGACGTTTCGTGCAGCGTTTTGTGCGACGAGCCTGAGGCACTCGCCTCAAAGGAGGATGCAGAAGAAGTTAACGCACTAAAGGCATCTGATGATTTTGCACCGCCGTGATAAAAATGTGCTTTCCAGGTCGTTTTCTCCACCACTTTATCCAACAGCATAAAGAGTACCGGAAGCAGCAAAAATGTATTGAGAGCCGCAATAAAAGCACCGCGACCGATAAGAGTTCCCAGACCTGCAATAACACCATTACTTGAAATAATCCCAATAAACGCACCACATACCGTAAGGATAGTTGCGGACGTCAGGATAGTAATCGCCGAATACGAAATAGCCGACAACATAGCAGGACGCTTTTCCATCTCACTGCGTCTGTCCAGATAAGCACGCGACAGGATGATGGTGTAATCAACAGTCGCACCGAGCATGATGGCACTGATGATGAGATACCCAATATATTGGATGCTCTCTCCCGTGAAGTACGGAATGGCCAAGTTGATCCAAATGGAAATCTCAATAGTTAAAAGCAGCATAAGCGGAATGCTGAGGCTACGGAACATCAAAAGAAGAACCAAGCCAATAGCTGCCACTGAAGCGATAAAAATGCGGGTCGAATCATCGTTTACGATAAGCGACATATCATAGGAAGTAACCGCCGAGCCTACCAGGTAATTTTCCTCGGGATAATACTCATCCCCAACATCACGCAAAGCCTGCACGAGAGCGAATGCTTCGTCGCTTTCCCCTTCAACTGAAGTTGAAATAACGATGCGCGAATAGCCACCCGAAACAAGCTGAGACAATTCATCGGCAGGAACCATTTCACTGGGTATATTTGCTGATACTGCCGTCACATACGACGTAACCGCCGTAACGTTATCGAGGCCCTCAATGCGCTTAACCATCGAAAGCTCACGACCCCAGTCGCCTTCAGGAACAAGCATCACCCATTGCTCATGAGCACCAAACGTGTTGTTTATCGCATTGGTTTCTTCGTAGAGTTCAGTTCCTGGTTCGACAAAGCCACTTGCCCCATAAACAAAATTAGGCTGCTTTTGCCCCAAATACGCCGGCACCGTAACCAGCGCAATAATAATCGTGAAGGGAACCGCTAGACGCATGCACCACACCGCAAAGGTATCAAAGGAGGGTAAAAACTTTTTGTGCGCTGTTTTATTGAGAAGCTTTTCGCTCGAAAGTACCAAGATAGGCAGCAAGAACAAAACACACAGGAAACTGAATACGATACCCTTCGCCAAAACCACGCCCATATCAGCGCCAATAAGAAAGGCCATAACGCATAAAGACAGGAACCCGAAAAACGTTGTTGCTGCAGATGAAGCAATGACCGCCGCTGCTTTATGCATGGCAGAAACAGCCGCATCGTAAGAAGTCATACCTTGTGCCCTGAAGCCACGGAACGCATGAAGCATAACGATACCGTAGTCCATCGAAACCGCCAGCTGTAATACGGCAGCGCACATTTGAGTGATAAAAGAAATTTCGCCGAATATGATATTCGTGCCCAGGTTGTACACGATCGAGATGCCGATAACCGACAAAAACAGTACTGGCTCAAACCAGGCTTCGCTGGTAAGTAAAAGCAAACCCAAAATAACAATGACAGCCATCACCAAAATAAGCTGAATTTCAAAGTCTGAAGACCCTTGCGCAACAGCGGAATTGATAGCATCTCCCGCCATCGCAACATTGGTTGCCCCCATTGAAGCAGCCGCTTGGCGAATGACATCCATAGTCTGTGTAGCCTGCGAAGTATCGAGAGCTATCTGATAAAGGTAGGTATCTCCCTTTTTATATGAGGCCACAACATCCGAGTCATACATTTCAAGCGGTTCTGAAATATCACAAACAGAACCGAGCCACATAACCTCTTCTACGCCCTTGATCGCCGCAAGCTCGCCCGCTAAATCACTTGCCTGAGACAACGAAAGACCTTCGACCATGAGGTTTGAATTAGGAGTGGGAGCATTGAATGCTTCCTCCATCACGCGAAGAGAAACCGTAGATTCCGAACTTTCAGGAAGATAGTCGGAAAACTGGTAGTTAATTTTTACATTGGGAATACAGAGTGCCGAGACCACAAACAAAAGAGCAGCAAAAACTATCACCACTCGACGGTGATTAAGCGCTCCTCTAAATAAGTTATCCGCAAAAGCATGCATGTTGCGATCCCCATCATCACATCATTTGTTTTGCAAGCATGGCTCGAATCAGTATGATTGCCATACGGGTTTAGCTGCGATAGGGAAACGGCACTTTCGCCCCATTTCCTAACGCTCTCACACCCACATTTGAAAACATAATCCTCAAACAAAACGTTTGCGTTTAATAATCCTTATTGTAAAGGAGTATTCATGCTGTCTATAACGATTTTTGCCGTTGGCAAACTGAAGGAATCATTCTGGAAGGATGCCTGCGCAGAATACCTTAAACGTCTAGGAGCCTACTCAAAGACAACCATAAGGGAATTTCCCGATTCAAATGCACAGCGGGAAGCCGAGCTTATTTTGGCGCATCTTCCCGAACATACTCCCCTTCTGCTTTTAGACATCAAGGGAAAAGAAACCTCAAGCGAAGCACTGGCAGAAAAACTGGATAAGTATGCCCTTACCGGAAACTCACAAATTGCCTTTATTATTGGGGGAAGCGATGGTGTAACCACCGAGGTGAAACAGCGCGCCACCGAACGAATCAGCTTTGGGCCTATTACCTTACCGCACAATTTGGCGCGTGTTGTGTTGCTTGAACAGCTCTATAGAGCCTTTAAAATTTCGCGCGGAGAGCCCTATCATAAGTAAGGGCAGCTCAGAACTTACTTCTTCGCTGCCCTTTTAGAGTTCTTTACTGTTTAGCCTTGCTTTGCGCGAGTTCTACTTATGAAGACCAGTCTGCACCAACTACTACTAAGAAGTCACCCGAGAAGGAATAGGTACCATCGTTGTGTTTAACCTGGCCTACTCCCAGCAAGTCTGCAATCTTTTGCGCCTGCTCGCTCTTGGAAGAATCGTCATAAACCACAATGGTCTTCGAATAATTAAAATCATCCGCATTGCCAGTTTCCACGATAGCACCATCAGGGGTTAACTTCGCCGCAGCTTCATTAGCGCATCCCGCTATACCGCTGCCATTCTTCACCGATACATGAACACCCGAAAGTGATGCGTTGCCCGAAGAAGAACTTGAACTGGTAGAACTATCGGTATTTCCCGAACCGCCGCCACCAGCCGAAGACATAGTGGCACCGGTAGCTTCATCAATTTGAGTCTCTTCCGTAGGAGACAAGCCCTGCTTAACGCGATCCATCATCTTTTGCCACTCAGATTCATTAAGAACTTCCCACCAAATGTCGTTTTCATATACCGACTCCGTAGGAACCGCGGCGGTATACACGTTGTTTTCAACATCTATACCCATCATGGACTGAGCAAGGCCGACTAAACCGGTAACGCTATAGTCGGTTGTGACATATTCAGCTAACGTACTTACCGTATTGGTAATCGTAGCGATGTCTGAATTCATGACTTTTTTCATGATAGCCGAAAGAACCATGCGCTGATTTGCCGCGCGAATGGAATCGCCATCGCCAATATCATCGTAAGTATGGCGACTACGACAAAGAATCAGTGCCTGATCGCCATTGAGCGTCTGCAGACCTGCGTCAACGTGACCTCCAGCCATGTCGTCGTTAATTTCCATAGGAACATCAACTTCAACGCCGCCCAAGGCATCAACTACTGCCTTAAAGCCATCGAAGTCAATTTCGGCATAATGGCTGATAGGAACGCCCGCTAAATCCGATACCGTATCAACTGCCATTGATGCGCCACCAAACGCATAGGCTGCATTGATTTTCTGTTCGCCGTAGCTACCCATATCAACTCTGGTATCTCGCGGAATAGAAATAAGCGTTACTTCCTTTTCCCGAGGATCAATGCGTGCAAGAATCATAGAGTCGGTTCGATACGAGCCGCCAAATTCGCCTGAAGCATCTCGGGCTTCCGATTTATCCGCACCAATCAAAAGCATATAGAACGGATCGGAAGGAGAATCGGTGACCGCAAGGGAGTTCAAAAGATCCGCATCGAGATCATCACGCAAATTGTTGTCGACCTGAGAGATATAAGCCCATGCTGCACCAAGACCGCCAAGAAGCAGCACGCAAACTACCGCAAGCGACACGAACAAAATGCGCTTGCGCTTACTTTTCTTTTTGCGTTCATGTTGCTGACGAACGAATTCGCGACTTTTTGCATTCTGGGCATAACGACGATTAGCGCCTGCAGGCGTAGCAGGAATAAAGTTCGTTGATCTATTGGCCGCACGGTGCGTAGAAGACCCGTAATTGCTTGCACTGTAGGCATCTGCACCCGATGCCTTATGTCGGGAACTACGCGAAGAATTACTGCCATACGATGATCGATCAAACGAGCTTGCGCTCTGATTGCGCGATACCTGGCTATAAGACCGAGACGTGTGTCGACGATCTGCCTGTGGACGTTCTGCGCCCCTTCGGTTACGAACGGAACGTTTTGTTGGTTTGTTATTTGAAGCAAACATAAAATCAATAATGCAAATAATTTGTATCAGGCGCAAACAAATTCGGTAAAAACCATAGATTGCACGGAAAATGGATACTTTTCTGATTTAATCGGAAACTCCTAGGCGCTGCGCCATGTACGTATTGGCATTGCGCTCCACCGAATCATCCAATAAAGCAAGCGACGCAGGCGCGTTATTTCCAAGCCTTCGTTTTAAAGCTGCCTCAATAAGATAATCGGCTATTTCGGGGTTTTTACCCAAAAGCGGGCCATGCAAGTACGTACCGATACAGTTGCGATACCATACGCCATCCGCACCAGATATATCATCGTTTCCGTGCCCAACGTGAGAGATAACCCTACCAAAAGGCTTCATCCCTCTACCAAGCTTCGTTCTGCCCGCATGATTTTCATATCCCACAACGGGAAGCTTAGCTAAAGGAGATGACAAAACAATATTGTCAATCAGGCGATCAAAACCAGTTCCCGCTCGAAGCGTTTCGGCATCTATAAGCGACAAACCCTCAACTTCTTCGTCACC
>USIG01000023.1 GCA_900554685.1 uncultured Cryptobacterium sp. | reverse complement strand
AGCAGGGAGTACGATATCGGAATAGCGGCAATCGTTTGTCATCCAAAGATCACTTGCCACCGCAAATTCAACCTTTCGATACGCTTCAAGTGCTCGAGAGAAGTGAGGATTTTGGTTCATACGGCCTCCATCCCCAATTTTCCAAATCATTTCAATATCAATAGGCTGAACCCCGTGAATGAAATCATGGTAAGTGCCTTCAACGACCGCATCCCACATCTCAGGCATTGCAATTCCGTAATAGGCATTCGGATCATACTTGCCTTTTGCAAGCATTCCTCCCCCACGCGGAGGTTGGCAAAGAGGATTTTCGGGCCAGCTACATCCTTTTGAACCAGGACGAACAAGAGCAGGTCCCCCAAAAACCATATTCCCCGCAGAACCGCCTGCTGAAACTTCTGCTCCCGGAAAACCGACATTTCCCGTCATCCACCCAACGGTATAGAAGGCTTGCACAAACCTTGCGCCATTATCAGTTCGTGCAGGAGCCTGACTTGAACGCATAGTCAAAGGCTTTACACTTGCCATTTCCCTAGCTAGCTCTTCTATCTTAGCGGCGGGAACCCCACAAATATCCGAAGCCCACCTGGATGTTTTAGGGCATTTGTCATAAGTTCCTAAAACATAGTCTTTAAAGTTTTCTTGTGGTGAAACGCCCTGCGGCATGTGATCTTTGTCAAAACCAACGCAGTAGGTATCAAGAAACTGCTGATCCTGCAGATTATTGATAATCATCACATAAGCAAGCCCTAAAAGAAGCGCAGTATCAGTCCCGGGACGAACAGGTATCCACTCATCAGCCAATACCTGCATTGAAGGGTTAAACCAGGAATCGATAAAAATAAACTTCGCACCAGCCTTTTTAGCCTGAAGATAGTGATAAAGAGGATTCCCCGCTTGGGACCAGGCAGGGTTTTGACCCCACATGATAATGAGTTTTGCCTTACGCAGCTCATAGCGATCTGAAAAATCCGTAGCACCCAAATCATACGAACCTTTCATGGAATTTGAGACAAGAGGAAACGCTCCTTGTGATGCTTGGCCCCACGTAACGCTGCATCCCCCATACGCATTCAAAGAAGGAGCGGTATAAAGGCCAGGAACGACATTGCGATACTCATACCCAGTCGCTAAGATCGCCTTGTTTCCATAAGTTTCTTTGATGCGCGTAACTTCAGAAGCCACAATATCTAGAGCTTCATCCCAGCTGATACGCTCCCACTCATCAACGCCACGAAGCTGTTTATCTCCGCCTCCGACTCGCCAATGTTTACGTTTCAGAGGATATTTCAAGCGATCTTGAGAAAACAGCGCATGCCGCAAAGAACGACCCCTTGCACAACCGCGTTGTTGGGGAAAGTCGGGAGAATCAGGATGAAGCGAATCCGTATCCTGATACAGTACCTTGCCATCACAGACAAAAGAGCGGTTAACACAACGTCCTCCACAGGCAAAAAAGCAGGAATGCGTAACCCAATGTCCCGATGCCTGCGAAGGTGAATAAGAAGTAGTGGTTTGCATGTATCCCTCTAACCTAGCCCCTACATTCAAACAGCAAGAAATTACTTCTTACGATTCGCGATGAGATAAAAATAGCACTTCGGATGCCATTTTCAACCGTGCGCACCAAATCAGGGAGCACCTCTGATCAATATGAGCTACAAAGAAAGAGACGAAAAAGATTGCTTCCCATACCCGAACTAAGGAGGCATCTATGCCGAATATTTCAATCGGCTCGTCCGCAGTAGCTGCGAGCGCAGCCGTACACCATGTTTCTTTTCTTGCCGTGTCAGGCAACTCTGCAAAAGTGTGCTTTTCCCCTTTTTGTGCTCTCTTCGAACGCCGTTTTATTTCATTTCCTCACAGCGCACTTACCCAAGTGCAAAGCAGAGAGAAAGGAGTCTCATGAGAACCGTTAATCTCACTGAGACAACCAACGAAGAGCGCCTGTTTGTACAAAAAATTGGACAAAATGCAGGTGTAAATCTTCGTGATTGTTATCAATGCGGAAAATGCTCCGCCGGCTGTCCTATGGCAGAAGCAATGGATTTGCCACCCCAACAAATCATGAGATTGTTGCAGATGGGAAACGTCGGCGAGGTGCTTAAAGCCGAATCTCCTTGGATCTGTGCTCAATGCAATACCTGTTCACAACGCTGTCCCCAAAAGATTGACACCGCAGCAGTTATGCGTGAAGTGCGCCGCGCGTCTCATGAGATGGGATATCACAAGCTACATGAATCCAACGTCTTTGAAACCCTCTTTATAAAGGGCATTAAGGCTAACGGCAAGTCAAACGAACAGTACCTTGCCGCACAGTTCAATATGGCTTCAGGTCATTTTGTTCAAGATGCCCTCAACGCTCCTAAGATGCTTCAAAAAAATATGATTGGCCTTTCTCTTCAGCAGAGCGAAAATCCAAAAGCTATCGCAAAAATCATAGAAAAGTGTCAACAAGAAACGTCCTATACCCCCGCTAAAACCCCAGAAGGAGATGAGCAGTGATGAACAAAGCTTTTTCCTTCTTCCCTGGTTGTTCTTATCATTCCACTGCAATTTCTTATGCAGAGTCTACCCGCTTCGTTGCTGGATGCTTAGGTATTGAGTTATACGAGATCAAAGATTGGAATTGCTGTGGGGCATCGGCGGCTCCTACGGTAAACGATGATCTTATGTACTCGCTCTCGACGCGCAACCTTGCCCTGAGCGAAGATCAACATCCCTATCTGCCCGTAATGACTCCCTGCACAGGATGTTATGCCGCATTAAAACGTGCAGAGGTAAAGACAAAGACCGATGCAAGCTATCGCACCCATATCAATAAGCTGATCGAAATGAATTATCGCGGTACCGCACACGTAATAAGTCTGCTCGACGCGCTTACCGAAGAGGAGATGATTCAAGAAATAGCCGATCACCTCAAAATGCAACTGGGCGGAATGAAAGTTGCCTGCTATTACGGGGGCGGGCAGGTTCGTCCGCAAGAAATAACTAAAGCTTCCAACACTGAAAACCCTCTTACTATGGAGCGTCTTCTCAATGCCGCAGGAGCTGAATGTATAGAGTGGAGCTTTAAAACTGAATGTTGCGGTGCGTCCAATCATGTCATTCAACCAAAAGCGGCAAGAAATGCAACCGAGCGAATTTTGCGCAACGCACAGAAAAATGGTGCTGAGTGTCTTGTTACGGCTTGTCCTTTATGCTGGATGAATCTTGATATGCGTGAAGATAAGATCAATCAAGAACACAAAACCGACTATCATTTGCCTGTTTACTTTTTTACCGAACTTATTGCCCTGGCACTGGGTGCTTCCCCTGAGCAAGCTGGTATCACTCGCCATTTTGTTCCTGCAGTCAATCTGGCAACCCAAAGCTTAAAACCACTTTCATCTGATGAAGAACAAACGCAACAAGAACAGCTTGCAAGGCCTCATAAGGAGGTGGAGTAAATGAGCAGAATCGGAGTGTTTGTTTGCCAATGCGGCACCAATATCGGCGGCGTTGTTAATACGCAAGAAGTTGCCGAATATGCCTCAACGCTTCCAAATGTTGTGCATGTAGAAAACAACAAATATACCTGTTCAGATCCTAATCAAAACCAAATTAAAGAGGCGATTGAACAGCATAATCTTGACCGCATCGTAGTTGCCGCTTGCTCTCCGGCAATGCATGAGCTCACCTGGCAAAAGCTTCTTTCGCATACTTCGGTAAATCCTTACATGCTCGAAGTAGCAAACATACGTGAACAATGTTCTTGGGTTCACACCGACAAGGCCGAAGCGACTGCAAAAGCAAAAGACTTGCTTGCGATGGCAGTTGCCAAAGTCGAAAAGGACAAGCCTCTCTATACCGAACAGATTCCCGTTACCAAACGAGCTTTAATTGTTGGTGGCGGAATAGCCGGCATGCAAGCTGCCCTTGATATTGCTGATGCAGGATATCAGGTAACTATTGTTGAGCGCCAACCTACTATTGGCGGAAAAATGCCAAAAATCGATAAGACTTTTCCTACTTTAGACTGCGCAGCTTGTATCTGCACTCCTAAGATGTCAGAGGTAGGCAACCATCCCAACATCACCATAAAAATCCTTTCTGAAGTGGAAAAAGTTGAAGGATTCGTAGGGAATTTTCAGGTAACTATCAGGGAAAAAGCAAAATACGTTGATCATAACTTGTGCACGGGATGCGGATTGTGCACCACAAAATGCCCCGAAAAAAAGATACCCAACGAATTTAACGAAAACATGGGCTTTCGAACTGCCATCTACAAGACTTTCGAACAGGCAGTTCCCTCCAAGCCAATCATTGATGCAAGCCATTGTCGAAAGCTCACACAAGGTAAGTGTGGTGTCTGCGCAAAGATATGCCCCACAGGAGCTATTTCCTATCTTGACGAGGATAAAGTAACGACCGAAACCTATGGCGCTGTTGTTTTGGCGACAGGCTATGACCTTATTCGTTGGCAAGACCTCTACCCCGAATACGGTGGTGGAGCATATGCAGACGTTATTGATGGACTGGGTTTTGAACGATTGGTAAATGCCTCGGGACCAACCGAGGGCCATATTCTTCGTCCTTCCGATGGTAAAGAACCTAAAAATCTTGTCATCATCAAATGCGTTGGAAGCCGTGATCCCCACAAAGGAAAAGCCTATTGTTCTCGTACGTGCTGTATGTACGGAGCAAAGCATGCTCATCAGTTCCTTGATAAAGTCCCTGACGGCAATTGCTATGTGTTCTACATGGATGTACGTACACCCGGAAGACGCTACGACGAATTTTATATGCAGGCAAAAAACGACGGAGCCCTCTACATTCGTGGACGCGTAAGCAAGATTTATCAAGAAGACGATCATCTGGTTGTAATGGGTGCTGACACGCTTTCGGGCGAGAATGTCATAGTAAACGCCGATATGGTTGTGTTGGAAACCGCTATGGTGGCTTCTCCGGAGGCAAAAGAGACTGCCATGATGTTTGGTGTCCAATGCGATGAAGACAACTGGATAACCGAAGCCCATCCAAAACTACGCCCCGTTGAAACGGCATCCCGTGGCATCTTTCTTGCCGGCGTAGCACAAGGTCCCAAAGATATTCCCGATACCGTAGCGCAAGCAGGAGCAGCGGCAGCAAAAGTCATCGTAATGTTTGCGCATGATTCTTTGGAGTCAAATCCACAGATAAGTCAGGTGGATGTTTCCAAGTGCAGTGGATGCGGAACATGCATAAGCATTTGCCCCTACGGTGCTTTAAGTCTTACGGAAAAAACTTTAAGAGAAAACTCAGTTAAGGTCACGCGTAGTGTTTGTGAAGTTAATTCTGCCCTATGCCAAGGCTGTGGTGCCTGTGCTGCCGCCTGTCGTTGTGGCGCACTTGACTTGCTTGGTTATACCGACAACTCAATCATGAAGGAGGTCGATGCTCTATGCCAGTGGTAAACACCTCTTCAGCCAACCAACCTCTTACTACAGATAATAATCCCCAAAGTGCACAAATACCGACAGAAGGCTTTAAGCCAAAAGTTCTTGCCTTCACCTGCAAATGGTGCACCTATGCAGGAGCTGACTTAGCAGGTCTTAATCGCATGAAATACCCTGCCGATATCCGCCTTCTTCGCGTTCCCTGCTCAGGACGCGTAAACCCACAATTTGTCTTAGAAGCACTGCAAAAAGGATGCGACGGAGTAATTGTGTGCGGCTGCCATCCAGGGGACTGCCACTATTCAACTGGCAACTATTACGCAAAACGACGAATGATGGTTTATAAACGACTGCTTGAATACATTGGGCTCGAACCTGATCGTTTTCAAATCCGATGGATTTCAGGAGCAGAGGCTGGCAAATTCCGCGATGTTATTACGCAATTCTGCAATCGCATAACCGAGCTAGGTCCCATCGAAAACGATTTCACCTTAAGTAGCGCTCTTGGGGCAAGCCTCTACGGAAAAAGACAAAGCGCTTTACCCACCCTGCAAGAAAACCCTTCTCACTCAAGCTCAAAAGAAAATGAAGAACCCTTAGAAACGTATCCGCAAGGAGGCGAAGCGTAAGATGAATACCATTCAGGAAAAACTTCGCAGCCGTGCACGAGCTCTCTTAGAAGAAGGCAGCGTATATGCGGTTCTCGGTTGGGAAGCTGGCCGTTTTGATAAACAGACAACTCCACTGGTATGTTTTAGCCCGGATGACACCGATCGCTTAGTGTTTAACGAGTATTGTCACAACACCCTCTCCAAATATCTGCAAGACCTTAAAGGAAAAGGGAAAGTTGCAATTGCCGTTCGAGGATGCGATGGACGTGGCATAAACCGCATGATTCAAGATAACCAATTCAAACGCGATGAGGTCTACCTTCTTGGTATTCCTTGTCCTCGCATGAAAGATGCCAAGACCGGAGAAGTTCTTGAAAAGTGCTTATACTGCGAGCACCTTAATCCACCTGATTATGATGAGCTTCTTGCAGAACCCGTGTTTGATCATCCTCTTGAAAGCGGCGAAGAGCTCGTAGTTGCCATCGCTTCTATGAGTCGTGAGGAACGACGCGCATTTTTTGACGAAATGTTCGAAAAATGTATTCGCTGTTATGCCTGCAGAGATGTCTGCCCTGTTTGCACCTGTCGTACCTGCTTTGTGGATGAACGCAACACTGGCTGGCTTGGAAAGCAAAATAACCTCAGCGAAAATCGCTTTTACGGAATCACTCGAGCATTTCACGTTTCTGATAAATGCATCGGTTGTGGTGAATGTGAGCGCGTGTGTCCAATGGGACTTCCCCTTATGACGCTCAACCGAAAGCTTCATAGTGATATGGATTTTCTTTTCGAGAAAACCGAATCGGGCATGACAACACAAAACCCCGATGTCCTCAACCATTACAAACGAGACGACAGAGAAGAATTTATGTGAAAGGAGGGGCTTAGATGAAACTCTTACCTAAAGAAAATCTCACCGCTTTGCTAAAAACGCTCTCAGAAACTGCCGTTGTGTATGTTCCCAAAGAGGTTTCTGGTATTTATAAATTTGCGCCTTTTGTTTCAGCTGATCCAATGCGCCTTGAGGTAACCAACACCCTCCTTCCCCCCAAAGATTTGTTATTTCCTCAATGCCAAAAGATGTATCACTACGGCGTAGACAGTCACAATGAGATGTTTATTGATCCCCTCGTTGAATCAAGCAACCAGATCATTTTTGGTATACGGCCTTGCGATATACGTTCGCTTGAATGCTTGGATGATGTCTTTTTAACAAAGGGCTATACCGATGAATATTACCAAGCTAAACGCGATAAACTCCTTACTGTTGCGCTCGGTTGTTCCTCCCCTGCTCAAACCTGTTTTTGCGATTCGATGGGTCTCGATCCTAACAAGGCACCAAGTGCCGATATCATGCTTCATGAAGACGAAACATCTTTTAGCGTTGAAGCGCAAACCGAAAAAGGACAACGAGCACTTGCTTTATGGGAACCCTATTTAGTTGAGGGAACCTTTGACTACGAAAAAGTGCACTGTACGTTACATGTTGATAGTTCAGGAATAAAAGAAAAGCTCGATAAACTTTCTGACAGTGCTGAGCTATGGGATGCCATGAGCATTAAATGCCTTAACTGCGGCACCTGCACCTACTTGTGTCCAACCTGCTACTGCTTTGATATTTCCCAGGAAAACAAATACAAAGAAGGGGTACGTTTTCGCTGCTGGGATAGCTGCATGTTTAGTGAATACACCGAGATGGCAGGAGGTCATAACCCTAGACCCACCAAACGCGATCGAGTTAAAAACCGTTTCATGCACAAGCTAAACTACTTTGAAGACCGCTACGGAAAAATGTTGTGTGTAGGCTGTGGCAGATGCGTTGAAAAATGCCCCGTGCACCTGGATATAACCGTACTTATCGACAGAATAGGAGCGCTGGCGCATGACTAGTATTGAAATACGCCACGACTGTGCTCATGGCGGAGAACCCTACATTCCTCAAATTTGCAAAATTATTAACATCACGCAAGAAACCGACGATGTCAAAACATTTCGTATTCAAACAACCCAGGGTACGAAGCCGTTTGATTCTAAACCAGGACAACTTGCTATGCTTTCCCCTATCCCCGAAGGCGAATCAATGTTTTGCATTTCTGGATCAGGAAAAGACTACTTAGAATTTACCGTTAAACGAGTAGGACACAACACTGAAGTGCTCCACGAAATGGAAATCGGTGATCAAATAGGCGTTCGAGGCCCCTATGGTAACTGGTTTCCTTACGAATCATGCAAGGGACGCGACATGCTCTTTATCGGCGGAGGTATTGGTATGCCGCCTGTTCGGTCGTTTCTTTTGTATTGTATAGAACACCGTGAAGACTATGGTCATATCGACTTTGTGTATTCAGCAAGCACTTACGAAGACCTCGTCTGCAAGAAAGACCTTTTTGAAAACTGGAAGCAAGTTCCTGATATGAACGTATATGTAAGCGTCTATCACGGAAGCGACAATTGGGATGGTGCTGTTGCTTATACTGCACCTTTCTTAGAGAGTCTTCCCCTTACCGTAAATGAAAACACAGTTGCGGTTCTTTGTGGCGGACCGTCGCTTTATCGCACCTGCAGTGAATCATTAGAGAACATGGGGTTTGAACCAGGTCAAATTGTAACGACCTTAGAAAAACGCATGAAATGCGGCGTAGGCAAATGTGGACGCTGCAATATAGGCAGTCATTATATTTGTCTTGAAGGTCCCGTATTTACTAAAGAAGAAATTAAAGCGATGGAGGGTTAATTCGCAAAACTAAAGGGCTATATCGATAAGAAGCCTTCCTAACCAAACGCTAGAAAGGCTTCTTACTTTTAATAGTTTTGCGATGCGAAAGAATTGTTTTGTCTCAAACATCCTTCGCACTTAAAAGGTTTTCTGCACTTTGAACGTCTATCGCACCAAGAAACTCTTTACGTTGCACAATTCTTAATGAACAACATTACCTTCTGCATCAACAGGTATATGAGGGATTTTCGAACCAAAGTAGCGCACTAGCCATGAGCAAAGCACAACAAGAGCTATAAGAACAGCAACGCAGCCAAATACCGTTCCCCATCCACCTGCATTTTCCGCAAGAAAAGGCCATACCATAGCACCAGGTGCGGTAATCAGCTTTGTAATCGTTTGACTACGACCCAGAATAATTGAGTAGTTTTCACCTGTACCAAAAACCGAACCTGCCAACATTGGCATTAAGACGGCTGAAGTAGCAAAGAAAAATCCAAAAGCAACGGCGCCAAAAGGCATCACAAGAGAAGTAGGACCAAGCCAAATAGCAAGAACAGAGAAAATTCCCAAACAACCAGCAAAAACAATAGTTTTCATCGGCGATTTATCACTTAGTGCCCCTAATACCAGCTTGCCAATACCTTGGGACCCGCTTACCAACGTCGCAAGAGTAGCACCTGAGATAATTGCATTAATACCGGCCGCTTCAAGCGTTCCTACATAAGTTGGAAAATGAGGGTTAAGAAGTAGGCACCATCCTAAAATTCCTGTTGCTAAACCAAGTAGATAAAATGATGGATTCTTCATTGCAACTTTTGGATCTACGGTCCATGTGCTCATACCTGGCTTCTTTTCTTCAAGAAGACCAGCTTTTCGTTTTTCTGACATATAGGGAAGCATACCCTTATCGTGCGGATGAGAACGCAGCACAAATAGACTTATCGGAAGACAAAGGATCAAAATAATAACGGTATAAGCTAGATAAGCTTCGCGATAGCCAATCATCGTAATGATACTTTGTCCCAACGGAATGAATACCACACCACCAAATCCTGTAAACGCGGCAGCGATACCTATCATGGTGCCTTTAAGATCTTTAAACCATCGAGTCAAAATAGTGGGATTAACAAGGCCAACAAACGAAGTACAGAATCCTGTCATAAGTGCACCAGATATCCATACTTGCAAAAGCGAACCACTTACTGAAAGAGAAAGGAAGCTTCCTGCTGCACCTAACAACATGAAAGTAGTAATAATACGCACATCAAATCGAGCTAAAAGTTGTCCGATGATAGGTGCAAAAACCGCCGCTGTTAGATTACCAATAGTAAGATAAATAGAAATTTGCGAAGTAGGCACACCGTAATCTTTACCTAGTTCAGGAAGAAAAATACCATTACAACTTGTTTGCATCGCAGTAGGAACAAAAGCAAACATTACGCACGCAATTACTATGGGTAAATAGTGGATAAAAGGCTTTGCCTGCAACCCCTCTTTCGTAAATGTCGTAACCATCACTCACTCCTTTTCAGAAATCATTTCAAGATTTCTGCCCCAAAAAGGGGCTTTGCCGATTCATCAAACCAACAAAGCCCCTTGCAAATTCAAATAAAGCAACCGAACAAAAGCTTTAATAAATAGCCCATGACTCTGATTGCACCTTAGGCATTAACGGGCTTTTCGCTTGCAGAGTTCGGCATATTATCTGCGTTTTCTACATGTCCATCACTAAAGACGCGTGGAAGTTTTTTACCAAACTTCAAAGCCAAGAAAGCAAGAACGCAACACAAGACAATGAGGCCAATGATACAAGCGAATGCGGCACCAAAACCACCGAAGTTCTCTGCAACAAGAGGCCAAATAACAGCACCTGGCGCAGTCATAAGCTTCGTGATAAGCAAAGCACGACCATAAAGGACTGAATAAGCTTCACCAGTACCAAAAACAGCACGCGCCAGCAAAGGAAGCAAAACGCCTGAAACGCTGAAATAGAAACCAAAGAATACTGCACCCAAAGGCAAAACAAAGGTGGTTGGAGCCAACCAAACCATCAACATTGAGATAACGCCAAGGGTACTTGCGAAAAGAATCGCTTTCATAGGAGATGAGTCAGCAATGCCGCCCATAACCAATTTACCAACAACCTGAGAACCAGAAACAATACTTGCAAATACCGCGCCAGTAACCAATACAGTAAGACCAGCATCAGTCAAAGTATTAATGTAGGTTGGCCATTGAGGATTAATAAGGAGCGCCATACCAAAGAATCCGCCAACGATACCTACAAGCCAGAATGCCGGGTTTCTCATTGCCTTATTAACGTCAACATTCCAGGTAACATTCGATTGAGCAGCGCTTTCAGGATCGCTCTTAGTTTTTCCGGTAGTATAAGGAAGAAGGCCCCTATCAGCTGGATGTGAACGAACAACAAACAGAGCTAAGGGAAGGCAAATTACCAAAACAATTACTGCATAAGTAATATAGGCCATCTGATAACCAAGAGTAGCGATAACGTAATTGCCAACCTGTAAGAATAAAATTGAACCAAGACCAATAAAGGCAGAAGACATACCAATGAAAAAGCCTGCACGGTCTTTGAACCAGCGATTGATCAAAGTTGGATTAACAAGCATGTTCAGTGGAACAGCAGTAGCTGTAAGCAATGCACCGAAAATCCAAATCTGCCAAACAGCTGTTGCAGCAGACATACCGAAAAAGCAAATTGCGACAAGTACAACCAGTGTACTTGCAATAATACGGGCATCATACTTAGCTAACAGTTGCCCAACAAGCAGCGATGACAAAGCAACTGCTAAATTGCCAAGGGTAATGTAAAACGAAATCGTAGAACCAGCAGTATTAAAAGCTTTTGCTAACTCAGGTAAGAAAATACCTAACGCACCTGATTGCATTGCGCTCGGAACAAACGCAAAAGCTAAACAACAAATCAAAATTGGAACATAAGCACCAAGCCCCTTTGCTTGGAGCTCCCCTCCCTCAGTGTTTTTAATCGCCTGACTCACGTACTCCTCCTTACCAAGACGAAATCAAATTTGAAAGTGGCTCATCCGCGCGTAATGAGACAACTTTCTCTCATCTGATTAAAAGCATATGAGGGCTATGCCAAAACCGTCCAATAAAAGGGGTTAGGAGAATCTATCTACCAAACGTATAGTTAGCGATTACAAGGCGGTTTCATTCTCCAAAGACTTCTTTCGAAAGTTTTTCGTAATAAGCAATTAAATGCTCTCGAAGTAAAAGGGTCGCATGAGCTAATACGGTATTTTCCGGCCAACGTAAACACATATACCTACTTCGCGCAACATCAGAAAAAGGTAAGTAGGCAATGGAATCATTGCGCGATAAGTACCAGGTCATAGGAGAGACAACCGAAACAGCTAAATTATGGGAAACAAAATTTGATAACTGACGATACGACTGATTTTCCGAAATAATATGAGGCTGCAAGCCAACTTCTTCGTACATACTCTGAAGGATATCCGTAAAACTACCTGGCATCGGTTGAATAAAGTTCTCATTTTGCAGTTTACCAAGTTCTACTGATTCTTGATTCGAAAGAGGATTTTCTTTTGAAACTGCAAGCATAAGTTTATCCTCGTAAAGCAAAACTTCGTTTCTACCAGTAGGTTTGTCCATAGAAGAAAAAATCATAAGATCCGGCGCTTCCATTGAAAGGCTTGGAGTCAACCAACCAACCCCCACTCGAAGAAGAATGTCAGGATATTTTGCAGCAAATTCAACAAGAGCATCACCATCATCTGCTAAAGGCATAGGAGCAAATAAATTAACCGTCTGCTCTTTGTCTCTTAGGTAGTTATTCACCTCAGCAGGAATAGCATCAAGAGTATTAAGGGCAGTCTGTGCATAACGCAAAACCACATTACCAGCACCGTTGAGTACAATGTTTCTACCAACACGATCGAAAAGTGGCGTTCCCAACTCTTCTTCCATTTTATGAATGCAACGACTCAGAGATGGCTGGGATACATGCAATCTTTTTGCCGCTTCAACTAAGCTAGAACACTCGGCAATGGTTTTGAAATACTGAAGTTGATATACGTCCATTAAGTCCTCCTATACATTCCGCGTATAGATTATCGCTATCGCGTGTAGTGGACGTTTCCTTGTTATCAAATTTACACTTTTAGAAAAGTGCTTCATATCATACAAGGAGGGTTACATGAGTGAAGAACAATGCTGTGGCATTCCACAAGAAAGCCTTGATCGTATCAAACGCGAATATCAGGATATTCCCCTGGCCCAAATCCCCCGGTCGCCTATGATTCCCGAAGAAATACTCGATACTATCCCAAGAAAGTTTCTCGATATTCAATACGCAGCTCATAGTGAACGCTGTAAGCTTGATATATATCTTCCACCTGAGGCATCGCAGGAAAACCGCGTTCCCTGCCTCGTTCAAATTCATGGTGGCGGTTTTGTTAATGGCGATAAACGTGACATGTCCAATACAACCTTCTTAGGAATAATTAATCATGGATACGCGTATGTATCCATTGAGTATCGTCCAGCAAATGAAGCTGATTTCCCCAAACCTATTCACGACTGCAAAGCAGCTATTCGCTGGATAAAAGCACACGCATATGAATACGGCATTGATGCTGCCCGAATTGCTGTTACAGGAAATTCTTCCGGCGGAAACTATTCTCTTTTAGTGGCCACTACCAATAATCTTGAATTTTTTGAAGACAAAACAATGGGAAATCCTGGCTATGATTCAAGCGTACAAGCATGTATTGCTCTTTATCCTGTAATTAACGCTTCTTCGATTATTGAAGAACGAGTTATGAATGGAACTTCAGATGGAAGCCCCGCAACTATGGATGCCGCAGAATGTAAGTATTTGGGCGCACGCATAGTTGATCTTGATTATGACTTTGTGCAGAAGAGTAATCCAGGACAATACATCACCCCTCAGGTGTGCCCAATAATGCTTCGCCAAGGCATGGCTGATAAGCCAGTACCTTACCAACAAGCTGTCGTATTTGCAGAACAAGTACGCCAGTGTGCAGGAGAAAATAGAATCGATTTTGCATTAGTTGAAGGCGCAGGACACGCTGATCCGCCATTTAAACAGCCAATAATTCTTGAACAAGCACTTGCATTCTTAAATAAACACCTCAAGAACTAACATCTATTTGTGCAAACTAAGGCAGCCACCTTCTCCGCTTTCAATGGCTGCCTTTTCTTTTACTTAAAGGAGACAATATGAGTTTATTGCTTGAAGCTCAAACAACAAGTGGCATAGTGCAAGGACTCCCAGCTGAATCTCAGCAATGGAGCATCTTTAAAGGAATTCCCTATGCAGCTCCCCCTATTAACGAGCTGAGATGGCGTCCACCGCAACCTGCAGAAAAATGGAGTGAGCCTTTTAAAGCCTATTCATATGGAGATATACCTTTACAAAATCGTTCTAAGTCAGGAACGTTTTATCATGATGAATTTCATCTCTACGATTGGCCTATGAGTGAAGATTGCCTCACAATAGACATCATTACGCCAGCACACTCCACCACCGACAAGCTTCCTGTTGCAGTATGGATATATGGCGGTGGGTTCGCAACAGGATATTCTCATACAGTTGCCTACGGAGGAGAAGCTTTCGCTAAACGCGACATTATATATGTCTCCTTCAACTACCGAATTAATATGTTTGGCTTTTTTTCAAATGAACTGCTCGACAAGGAATCAAGCTACAACGGATCCGGTAATTATGGCTTAATGGACCAAATAGCAGCTTTAAACTGGATCAAGAAAAATATCGCTGCCTTTGGTGGCGATCCAGACCAGATAACGGTATTTGGTCAGTCTGCAGGAGCTCAGTCTATTTACCATCTCATCTGTTCGCCAAAGAGCAAAGGACTATTTAATCGAGCAATCATGCAAAGTGGCGGAGGACCTATTACAGGTACCGCTACAACTTCAACTGATGTTGAAATGAGAGAGTACTGCTTAGATTTTCTTCACTTTTGCAACTGCTCTTCTCTTGAAGAAGTACGTAAGATTCCCGGAGATAAGCTTTTTAAACTCTGGAATGCTTATGGAAAAGCTAGCCCAAAAGGAGACGTCAAGCTTCATCCAGTAACTGATGGCTACATCTTACCCGAAAGCGCCAATGATATCTTTCGCGCAAAGCAACACGCTAACATCCCATGCATTGTAGGAACTGTTGCAGATGAAGGAAGAGCATATGGATTTAAAACAAACGACTTTAGAAACGGCTTTATGGGCGGCACCGTAGCTTATGCGCTTCAACAAACACAAGAAGGACAACAGCCTGTATACTTCTATCATTCACTAACGGTTCCGCCCGGAGAACCCAAGGCAGGAGCCTACCATTCAAGCGAGCACTTCTACGTGTTCCAAACACTCCTTCGTTCTAAGCGTCCTTTTAGCGGTGTTGACTTTGATCTTTCAAATACCTGGTGTAACTATTGGGCAAACTTCATGAAAACAGGAGATCCTAATGGCGAAGGTCTTCCTCGCTGGGATCTCTATAGACACGATGGTGACAATGTTATGCTTTTCAGTCGAGAATACCCCTGTCATATGGGTAAATTACCTTCATACGACGGAGAGCCTGATCGTATTGCTCATGAGCAATTAGGCTGGTAGCCAGCTTTAATTGTTTCTTAATGCTTCTCTATCCCTGTCCGTTCAAAAGCTCTAACGCCCAAAACGGACAGGGATTTTTCTTTATTTCAACCCGGTTGCTTTTCCATCAATATCCATTGAATCCTGGAGATATTCTTTCATAGGTGCAGGGCCTACATCTTCAAGCTTATCGCTTTCAACATGCCAGCATTCAGTCTTTGGCATGCCCTCAATGCTATCCGATACAAAAACGGGATTTAAACCGCGATTACGCTGGCGCGTATAGTCATCAAGAGCTTTAAAGGCCCACTTACCCAGCAAGAAAATAGCTATTAAGTTCACGATTGCCATAAAGGCCATTGTGATATCGGCGAAGTTCCAGGCAAGCGTAAAGTTATTTAAGCAACCAATCATAATGGCAACTAAGCAGGTAAAACGAAATACATTTAATACCACGTTGCTCTTAGTGATGAAGCGAATATTGCCTTCAGCATAAAAATAGTTACCAATTAAACTTGAGAAGGCGAAACAGAAAATTGCAAACGTAACAACATGGATGCCGAATTCGCCAATCGAAGAGTTAATAGCCATCTGAACCAAAGGCATACCATTCAGATCGCCGAATGTTCCGCCGGACTGAACGAAGAAAATCAAAACAATGAAAGCAGAGCAGGTGCAGACAAGCATAGTGTCGATATAGACAGAAAGCGTTTGTACAAGACCCTGCTTACATGGATGCGAAACGCTTGCAGTAGCAGCAGCATTTGGCGCCGAACCCATACCGGCTTCGTTCGAGAACAAACCTCGCTTAATACCCAAAACAATTACTGATCCCGCAAAACCACCGAAGATGGATTCAAAATCAAAAGCGGAATGGAAAATATAATAAAACGCATCAGGAAGAAGATACCAATTAGTCACCGTGATGAAGAGGCCCATTCCCAAATAGGCAAGAGCCATAACAGGAACCAAAACAGATGAAATAATACTGATTCGTTTTGCACCACCGAAAATAACAAAACCTGTCATAACGCATAAAACAAGACCAAGCGCTACTGCAGTGCCGTTAGTCGCATAATCAGGAATGTAATATTCAAGGGCACTTGCCATATTGTAAGCCTGAAGACCATTGAAGCCATAGGCGTAGCAAATGATAAGAAGAATTGCAAAGATAATGCCTAACCAACGCTGGCCTAATGCTTGCTCGATATAGTAAGCAGGGCCACCACGGAATTCACCGTTCTTGCCACGAATTTTCCAAATCTGAGCCAGAGTAGATTCGACAAAAGCCGAAGCTGCCCCGAACAAGGCCATCAACCACATCCAGAAGATCGCACCAGGTCCACCAAGCGCAACAGCTGTTGCAATACCTGCAATATTGCCTGTGCCAACACGGGAAGCCGTTGAAACCATCATCGCCTGAAACGAAGAAATTGATTTCTTACCAGGTACATGTTTTTTCTCAAAGAGCTGAGTAAACATATCCTTGATGTAGCGAATCTGAACAAAACGCGTGCGAACCGTGAAATATATCGCTACAAAGACCAAAAGAAATACCAAAATATAGGTGTACAAAAAATCATCAAGTGCACCCGTAGCTGATATAAGCCACGTAGTGAAATCTGAATTCATACGTATATTCTCCCTCCACGAAACTTTGTTATTGTACCAATTACGCGTGCACTATTCGGTACTCAAACTCGAAAAAACGCCTTGGACTTTAATCCAAGGCGTTTGCTTAGACAATCTCAAGTAGGATACATGCAGGCTAAGTGCCCAACGCAAAAGTTGCCTTCACTGCTCACAAAAGTACAAAGGTGCAGGCAATTGCGTTATTAACTTACACGAGTGATTCTTCTGTCTGCTTTTCTTCGTGCTGAGCGGATGAATCATCATCGGTTTCATCATCTTCAATAAACTTGCCGAAAAGAGGCTGACCATTTTGGCTCAACTCAACCATGCCAGTCAGAATATCCACATACTGATAGGACTGACGAGCTGAAGCTCCACGCTTGCGCTGCACTTCCATAATAAAAAGCTGAGGGTGCACTTGCATAAGTACTCCTTCACTTTCTACAATTTTCGAGCGACCCATGTTGGCACGGACACGAAGCTTTTGCCCAACAAAGTCGCTCAAGGTATCATGAATGTTGGTAATAATTTGTGCTTGCTTAGCTAAATCCATAAGTGATATATCTCCAATTTTGGGTACACTAAAACTTGTTTATATTATCACATAATTGCCTATTTGGTCATTGTATTTTTCTCTTCTATCGTAAAGACAAAGTGAAACCACACGGATGTTTGCCAACAAAACAGGTGTTTTATCGCTTCTGACCAGGGTTTTGCAATTCACAAAAGATGCCTTGGCTTCCCTACCACAAGCTGCTTTACTCGCAACCTCAAGCCACTTTACTCCCCAACCTCAAGCCGCTCTATTACGCTCTATTAGAAAGAGTACATAAAACCATTATCCCTTTTTGTACTAACGAGGGCTCTGGCATGGGCTCCAGTGAGCGCGATCTGCGAAAAATATGCAAAGGGGCCAATGTAGAACAAGGCTTGAGCATTCATGGAGCCGAAGCAGAACAAAGCGAAGAACAAGTTACAGCCTGGGCAAAAAAGTATGTCTAAAAAATCAATAACTTCGTTGCACCCAAAAAGACGCAACTCCTTAGTTGCACTCGTTTACAAAAAAGAGAAACTGGTTCAAGTAAGATAAAATAACGTGCAACAATACTTACAACGATTTCAGAAACGAGACAAACTATG